>CAVGHS010000054.1:0-14117 GCA_963629085.1 bacterium | reverse complement strand
TCATAGACCTTGCCAAGTTCAATGGGATTTTGAATCTCGATGGATTTGACATCGGTAGGATTTATGTGCAGTAAGGCACTGACCAACCCGGTCAATGTATTCTTGCTGGTCTGTAGGACGGCTCGAAACATATAGTCGTTGCGAAAACCATAGTCGATTTTACCGGTCGCATTTTTGTAGGAAACAGTACTAGTATTTTTCATTTGTTTTACCTCGTTCTTTCGTTTGCTTGGGCGAGGCGGTAAGAGAAGAATCGCGTGCAAAAAACTCCCCATACACTGCATCGCATTACTCAATAGGAATAACTTGGCGATCTGCCAAGAAGAACGATATCCAGAGCGGATATCTATGATTGCAGTATGACAGATGGTGAGGGGAAAAGCAAATAAAAAGAGTATAAACTTTCTAAAAATTATATAAATTATTGCAGAATCAATGTGGGGATAAGAAAGGGAAACACAGTAATGAGACAAAAACTGTATAACAACCTGGTAAATAGACATATTGGAATTACAATCAGGTATCACAAAATGCATGATGGATCTGTCGGTCTAAAGAAGGTGATATCATGGCTATATCTTTTATGGCTCAATTTTGCTTACTATGTTCTGTTTTGCCACTTCCTAGGACGCAGTCCGAAGATGGATATATATGAGGAAAAGAAACTGAATGAAGTGGAAAGTGAATCGAGATCATATCAGACAAAGACAGATGATTTATCGGTAAAACAGTATGTATCTGCATTAGCCAAGTACGACATGATCTCCTTTGATATATTCGATACTTTGATCTTACGACCATTAGGGCAACCGACAGATGTATTTTATTTGATTGGGGAAAAATTAGGCATTTCCAATTTTAAGAATATTCGTGCATGGGAGGAATGGGATGCCAGAATCAAATCCGATCAAAAAAATGGTCACATGGAAATTACCTTAAAAGATATCTGGGACAACCTTTACGAGGACGTCGGGGAGCAGGCGCGTGATGGTATGCAGGTAGAAATTGAGACAGAACTTTCTTTGTGCTATGCCAATCCATTTATGTTGGAAGTCTGGCAGGAACTGCGTAGATGGGGAAAAGATATTATCGTGGTTTCGGATATGTATTTGCCGTCGGATGTCTTAGAAACCATGTTAAAACAGAATGGTTTTATCGGTTTTAAAGAATTATATGTATCTTGCGAGCATGGCAAGAATAAGGCATCCGGAACCTTGTTTGAAAAGGTAAAAAAAGAGCATCCGGATAAATCCATTATTCATGTGGGGGACAATCCGCGCAGTGATGATGTCATGGCAAAAAAGGCCGGTTTTGCTACCATGCCATATCCCAACGTAAATCATAATATGCTATTGTATCGTCCCTATGATATGTCATATCTGGTGGGGAGTGCGTACCGTGGTATTGTCAGCAATCATTTATATAATGGTCTGCATACATATTCAATGGCATATGAGTATGGATATATTTACGGCGGATTGTTTGTATTTGGCTATTGCCGGTTTATTCATGAGTATTGCAAGAAGAACGCAATCGATACGCTTTTGTTTTTATCAAGAGATGGGGATATCCTAAAGCAGGCATATGATTTTTTATATCCGAATGAAAATACACAGTATGTTTATTGGTCCAGAAAAGCGGCAACGATTTTGATGGCTGGGGAAGATAAACATGATTTCTTTCGTCGCTTTATCTATCACAAGGTAAATCAGGAATATACGATTCGCGAGATTTTAAAATCTATGGAACTGGAATTTCTGGCAGATGAGTTGGATGACTGGGTAGGAATCTGGACATCATGGAAATGTAAGATGCATAGTGATGAGAAGTTTGTGGCACTGCATGCAGAAGACCAACTTACCGATAAGAATGGTTATCTGCTCCGTCGTTTTATCGAGGCAAAGTGGGATAAGGTCATGGCGACCTACGAAGGACAACAAAGAGGGGCAAAGAAATACTACCGCAATATTTTGACGGGAGCAAAGCGAGCCTTGGCTGTGGATATCGGCTGGGCAGGATCGGGGGCTATGGCTCTGTCCCATTTGGTAGAGTATGTCTGGCAGATACCATGTTCGATCACGGGTATGATTGCAGGAACTAATACGCTACATAATGTAGAACCGGACGCATCTGAGCCGTTTTTACAGAGTGAAAAGTTGGTGGCTTATCTATATTCGCAAAGTCATAATCGGGATCTGCTGAAAAAACATGATCCAAACAAGGACTACAATGTGTTCTGGGAATTGCTTTTATCATCACCGACGCCACAGTTTGTAGGATTTTATGCAGGTGATAAAAGAAGAAACAAAGAGGATGATCGCTATGTCGAGGATCTGGATCTGACACTTTGTTTTGGTAAGTATGATAAGAATCAGGATGGCATAAGGGAAATCCAAAGGGGAATTTTGGATTTTGTTGCGGATTATTATGAGCATTTTAAAGCATACCCGTATTTGTTCGCTATCAGTGGAAGAGATGCATATGCGCCAATGTTGGTTGCTGCCAGTCACGACGAGAAGTATTTAAAGGCGATTGAGAAAAAATTTCATTTGGAGATAAACGTTAATTAGTTATGAGAAAAGCACAAAAGATTTTGCTACATGGAAGCAGAGTCCCGCACTGGGAGGTATTTTGCGTATTGCTAATTGAATATGTATGTTTATTTTACCCCTATGGTCTGACATACGATAATGTCCTATTGTTTATCGGATATGGGATATTGGTCGTTTTGATCACTTGTAACAACCACGGGCAAAATGTGCGTATCCGCTATGAGCAGGAACTGAGTTTGCTGCTCAAGTGTATGTTGACCAATATGGTGTTTGCAGTATTTGGTGCAGCCGTTTTTGTGGATCTGGAATGGAGTGTCAGGACATTTTTACAGAGGAGCATTTGGCTCACCATATTGCAACTATGCAGTATTGTGATCATGTGTATTATTGCGGGACAGATCAATGCAGGTACTTATAACAGGAAACGATTGTATATATATGAAGACAATGAAGTTGATATTACCTCAGTACCCGGAGCGAAATGTGTGTCTGTGAGAGACATGTCTATGCGGGGGATAGAAGATCTGGTAAGTGCATATAACGAAGTCTATTTGTATGATCTGTCCGCCCGTTGGCGAAATGACCTGTTAAAGATCTGTTTTGAGAAAAATATGCCGGTGTATTTCACAACAAAACTGGCAGACATGGAATTGCGAGGAGCATCGCTGGCACAGGACGGAGAGTCACCAATCTTTTATAAGGCTGCTTATGGGATGGGGCATCGTTCTGCGATTGTCAAGCGTTTATGTGATGTGTTCTTGTCAGGTCTGGCACTTGTGATTCTGGCACCTTTATTTGCCATTGTTGCGTTTGCCATCAAGGCAGAAGATGGCGGGGATGTATTTTACCATCAGACAAGATGTACAAAAGATATGCGTGAGTTTGAGATTATCAAGTTCCGTAGTATGGTTATGGGGGCAGAAGAAAAATCCGGACCGCAGATTGCCGGGAAAAAAGATGAGCGCATGACACGGGTAGGATATGTCTTGCGCAAATTCAAAATTGATGAATTGCCGCAACTGATCAATATCTTTAGGGGGGATATGAGTTTTGTGGGACCGCGTCCGGAACGACCGGAGATTATTGCTGAGATTGTAGAGGATGTGCCGGAGTACACCTTCCGCACGACAGTGCCAGCCGGGCTCACAGGCTATGCACAGGTACATGGGGATTATCATACAGAATTTTTAGATAAATTGAAATGGGATCTCATGTATATTGAAAATCATTCCCTGATGCTGGATCTCAAGATTATTTTGATGACGTTTCCTGTCGTGTTGCGAGGGAGTGATGATGTGTGAAATGTATCAACACAATACAAAAGCATTGAATCAGAATGTTTTTGACACAGGCTGTTGCGACAAATGGGTTTCACTATGAAAATAAGTTATGATTGTTTTAAAGATGCAAGTTGTTCTTGCAAATCGGCGATGATGGCTGCCTGTGCGCTGAGTTCTTTATCTTTTTCAGCAAGTGCTTTGTCCTTGGTAGCCAGATCCGCTTCTTGTTTTTGAATCAGATCATTCCGATATTTTTCTTCAATGATGGCACGTTCCCTGAAGTAGCACATATCGCGGATGGTCTGGTCAGAGTTCATGGTAAGAAGAACCTGAGCACCATCATCCATGTATTCATTGTTTTTCGTGATCATACGCAATTCCTCCCAAGTGGTCGCCCGGAAGAGGGCAGCCCATTGATCAATACCGAAGTTCTTATCTTCATCGGTAGCCTTATCTATCTGTGTCAAGTCTAACACATTTAGAGAAAGTTTTCTACTGTAAGTTTGCTGGGTGCGGATGTTTTGTAGTTCATAAGTGGCATAGAATTCCGGGGCATTGTCAAAGAGCGTGTAGTCAAGAATGCCGATGTGGATGACCGGTTTGGCATCCAGATAAGATTGTCCCCGATTGAGTTGGTCAAAGGAGCGGCAGAGATAACTGAGTGAACGCTCGGGCCAGTCGTGGTTGTTGGACACCTGCATTTCTAAATTGATGTAGGTGTCATCGTTTAATAATAGTGAGATATCTAGGATAAATTCCTTGTCATCATAGATCTTGCCAAGTTCAATGGGATTTTGAATCTCAATGGATTTGACGTTGTCTGGATCTATGTGCAGTAAGGCACTGACCAGCCCGGTCAATGTTTTCTTACTGGTTTGCAGGACGGCTCGAAACATATAGTCGTTGCGAAAGCCATAATCGATTTTACCGGTCGCATTTTTGTAGGAAACAGTACTAGCATTTTTCATTCGTTTTACCTCGTTCTTTCGTTTGCTTGGGCGAGGCGGTAAGAGAAGAATCGCGTGCAAAAACTCCCCATACACTGCATCGCATTACTCATAGGAATAACTTGGCGATCTGCCAAGAATGATGATACCCAGAGCGGATATCTATGATTGCAGTATGACAGATGGTAAGGGGAAAAGCAAATAAAAAGAGTATAAACTTTCTAAAGAGTTTATAAAAGTTTAGACCAGTTTCATTATTTGGAGATGATTAGGAGAAAGCATTGAATCAGAAGTGAATTGGCATTATAATAAAGGATACTGATATGAAGTCAAAGTATGGGGATAACCAAGAAAAGGGGGTGTAGATTTGCTGATCAGCGAAAGAATCTTTTTTTTAATGGATCAAAAGGGATTAAGTCAAAAAGACTTTTCTGAACAAACAGGAATTTCTCAGAGTACGATAAGTGATTGGAAACGAAAAAAGACAAATCCATCTGCGGACAAAATACTTAAAATATGTGAAGTATTAAATGTTACGCCATATGAGATATTGGCGGAGGGCGGCATCCATACGGATGGAGCGGTGGATTATATATTTGCTTTAAATCAAGAGGAAGAGTATGTTTTGGAAAGTTTCAGAGGCTTTGAGAAGCGGCAAAAAGAACGTTTGCTGGGCTACATAGAAGCTTTGAAAGAAAATAAGTGATATGAATAGATCGTATGTCATCAATGCTTGACATACGATTCTTTTTGCTATATCATATCGTCTATACGATACGTATAAGCGAAAGGAGAAAAATTATGGGAGACGTAAGTATTATTGCAAGACGACTTGAGGATGGACATGTGCAGTATGGATGGAGTGGAAATGGCGGATATTTTAAAAGTGTAGGCGCACGACTTCTGTTATGGTATCAAGAGCAGGAAGATGTAGAATATCTTTTTGGCTTAGGACAGACCAGACTGATTGGAAAACCCGGGAGTGAACATGGAGGAGCCCCATTTATGCAAACACATAGTCTTACGGGAGAAGGATTTTGGCTAGATCGTACAGAACAGAGAATTTTTAGCAAAATTGCCTTTGTTGATTATGGGTATTTTTTTGATCTGGATCACAAATGGTATTATATCATTCCAGTTCCGTTCAGTATCAAGATACCATTAGCCTTGGTTGCTCATCATTTAAATGATCGAGGATATGAATTTGATTATCTAAGCAGTGTTCAAAATGACGTTCTTGTTTATATTTTGGGTGAGTATAGAGAGCAAGATGTGGAATTTGCTGATTTTTTGGATCAAGAAGGATATTGTATAGAGGAGGTGAAGGAAAATATAGGACAAAATGGATTGTTATCGGTTCATGAGTTTTATCGTCAGTATAAGAAAATATATGATTATTTTGATGCATGGGTTCTCATTAAAGCCAATGAAGAAAATACAGAAAATACAGACATTATTGTAAAGAAAAAAACAGAAGAACATATAGAAACATGTGAGTGGTAAGGAATCTGATCTTGAATAGTAAGTTTCCTTCATTAATTGTATAAAAGTTGCACTTGGGCTAAAATATAATTAGAATATAAATCAACCGAAAGAGATCACAAGTAAACCATGAACACAACCCCACAACAATCCCATAAATTTAAACCAACTGCATACCTCATCCTTTCCATCCTCTGGATGCTACTGATCTTTTCCTTCTCGGCGCAGCCGGCGACGGAATCGACCAAGACCAGTCTGCGCGTCGGTATGACCGTAGGAAGTGCCTTAGTGCCGGATTTTTCTTCTATGTCAAAGAAAGACCAGACCGCCTATGCTGAGAGCATCGAGTTCCCGGTGCGAAAGACTGCCCATGCGACAGAGTACGCCATTCTTGGCATCTTCCTGACAGCCACTTTGGCATCTTTTGAAAAAAGGCATTATGGACTCTTTGGCTGGCTCCTTGGGACAGGCTATGCGGCGACCGATGAGTTCCATCAATTATTTGTCCCGGGACGGAGCGGGCAAGTGACGGATGTTATGCTAGACAGTGCGGGATGTCTGCTGGGATGTTTGTTACTTTGTACCATTTATCATCTTTGCAAACCCCGCAAATTATGATAAAATCATAAGGATTTACAACGTGTGTTCGAAACCATCCACACGTAAAACAAAACTAAGGAGAATTACATATGAAAAAAACAAGTGCGTTACGATTGACCCAGGCCGCAATGATTGCGGCTATTTATGTGGTACTGACCTATTTTATCAGTGCCTTTGGACTCGCCAACGGTGCGATCCAGGTAAGGATCTCAGAGGCTCTGACCATCTTACCGATCTTCACACCGGCAGCGATCCCGGGACTTTTTGTAGGATGTTTGCTCAGCAATATCTTGACCGGATGCATGGCGCTCGACGTGATCTTTGGTAGTCTGGCAACCCTGATCGGTGCGATTGGCACTTATCTTTTGCGAAAGACCAAGTTTGCCTTTACCTTACCGCCGGTGATCGCCAATACCATCATTGTACCGCTCGTACTCCGCAATGTGTACGGCTTAGAAGATGCGGTATGGTATCTGATGCTGACAGTCGGCATCGGTGAAGTGCTTTCTATTTGCGTTTTAGGCATGATCTTAAAGAAAGCCTTATGGAAACATCGCTTCAAGATCTTTAAGACAGAAGAGTGATCCTATATCTGTCTCGCACATGGATTTATAATTAGTAGGAAAGGATAAGAATATGAAAGAAATCTTGGATTTGATCCGAAAAGAAATTACAGATGCTTTCGTGGCATGTGGCTACGATGAGAAATATGGCAGAGTATCTTTGTCAAACAGACCGGATCTGTGTGAATACCAGTGTAATGGTGCCATGGCGGCAGCCAAGGAATACAAGAAGGCACCGATCGCGATCGCTACAGAGGTCAGTGAAAAGTTGCAGGACAACCCGATGTTTGAAAGTGTCATCGCCTGTCCACCGGGATTTTTGAATCTTATCCTTACACCTGCCTATGTGACAGACTATGTCAATGCCATGGCAGAAGACGAGAGAAAGGGCGTAGATAAGGTCGCAGAGCCAAAGACCGTGATCGTCGATTACGGCGGACCAAATGTGGCAAAGCCACTGCATGTCGGACATCTGCGTTCTGCCGTGATCGGTGAGAGCGTCAAGCGCATCGGCAAATTCATGGGAGACAACATGATCGGCGATGTGCATTTAGGAGACTGGGGCTTACAGATGGGACTTATCATTACGGAGTTGCGTCTGCGCCAGCCGGATCTTTGCTATTTTGACCCGGACTACACAGGAGAATATCCGAGTCAGCCTCCATTTACCATCAGCGAGTTGGAGGAGATCTATCCGACCGCCAGTGCGAAATCAAAAGAAGATGCTGCTTACAAAGAAGAAGCCATGACAGCCACATTTGAACTGCAACAGGGCAATCGCGGTTATCAGGCACTCTTAAAGCATATCTTAGATGTATCAGTCAACGATCTGAAAAAGAATTATGAGAACCTGAATGTGTCCTTTGAGTTGTGGAAAGGGGAATCCGATGCACAGCCATACATTCCTGACATGGTAGAAAAGATGAAAAAAGATGGTTACGCCTATGTCAGTGATGGGGCGCTGGTTGTTGACGTTAAGGAAGACACCGATACCAAGGAGATCCCGCCTTGTATGATCTTAAAGTCAGACGGGGCATCCCTTTATGATACAACGGATCTGGCGACTCTGATCTGGCGTATGGAAGATTATCATCCGGCGAGTGTGATCTATCTGGCAGACAAACGTCAGGAGTTACATTTTGTCCAGGTATTCCGCTGTGCAAGAAAGACCGGTATCGTACCGGATACGACAGAACTCAAATTCATCGGTTTTGGTACCATGAATGGCAAGGACGGCAAGCCTTTCAAGACAAGAGAAGGCGGCGTTATGCGTCTGGAGACTCTGGTTTCTGAGATCAATGAAAAGATGTACGAAAAGATCATAGATAACAAGACCATGGATGAGGACGAGGCGAGAAAGACAGCCCGGATCGTTGCACTTTCTGCGATCAAGTATGGAGACCTTTCCAACCAGGCATCCAAGGATTATATTTTTGACATTGACCGCTTTACCTCTTTCGAGGGCAATACAGGTCCATACATCCTTTATACGATCGTTCGTATGAAGTCTATTTTGCACAAGTACGAGGAGAGCGGCAAAAAGGTGACAGATGCAAAGATTTTGACCGCAGCATCTGAGAGTGAAAAGTCTTTGATGTTGGAACTTGCCAAGTTCAACAGTGCTATGCGTGGTGCCTACGAGGAAAACGCACCGCACAGGATCTGCGCTTATATTTACGATCTTGCCAATGCATTCAATCACTTCTACCATGAGACAAAGATCATGACCGAAGAAGATGAGAAGAAGCAGGCAGGCTATATCCGCTTGTTGGAGTTGACCAAGGAAGTCCTTGAAATCTGTATTGATCTGATGGGATTTTCTGCACCGGAAAGAATGTAAGATGGAATATTATTCACTGAATGCGTACCTGCGTCATACATTTGGCACCAAGGCATACAAGATCTCACTGGATGCAGGCTGTTCCTGTCCCAACCGTGACGGTCTTTTGGACACCCGAGGCTGTATCTTTTGCTCGGCATCCGGGAGTGGCGATTTTGCAGAGCATCTGGATATGCAAAAGATCCTGCAAAAGGCAAAACGGGGCGAGATACTGACAGAGGCAGATCAGAGTTCCTTATGTCAGGCGGTGCAAAAGCAGTTGATCGCAGGCAAAACGAGAGTGGAAAAAAAGAATAAAGCAGGCAAGTACATTGCCTATTTTCAGGCGTATACAGGCACGTATGCGCCTGTTTCTTATTTGCGCCCGATCTTTGAGGCAGCCATAGAACCGGAGGAGATACTTGCTTTATCGGTGGCGACCCGGCCGGATTGTCTGGATGACGATATCTTGGACCTTTTGGAGACCCTAAACCGTAAAAAGCCGGTATGGGTAGAACTGGGGCTACAGACCATCCACCCGGCAACAGCGGCATATATCCGGCGCGGCTATCCGCTTTCGGTTTACGATGCGGCGGTCAGCCGGCTGAAAGCGCGTGGTTTGGAAGTCATCGTGCATGTGATCTTAGGTCTGCCGGGGGAGACAAAGGACATGATGAAGGAGACAGTCTCTTATGTGGGGCAGTCGGGAGCAGATGGGATCAAGTTGCAGTTACTTCATATATTAAAAGGGACAGATCTGGAGAAAGAATATGAGGCAGGAAAATGTCCGGTCTTTACCATGGAAGAGTATGTAGACTTAGTGGCGGATTGTATCAGTCTTTTGCCAAAGGATATGGTCATCCACCGCATGACAGGCGATGGGGATAAGAAGGCATTGCTCGCGCCGCTATGGAGTGCGGACAAGAAACGTGTCTGGAATGCTTTGCAGCGTGAGATCGCCAGACGCTAGAAGTTAATAAAGGCTGCCATGCAAAGACAAGCCAAAGGGGACGCTCCATGTGGCAAAAGGAACGTCCCTAGTTTTAAGTAAATATGTGGAAAAAACGAGAAAATTTTGTCAATTTTTTGACGAAAATTTTTTTTGCCCGAAAGACCTCTTGTTTCAGGGAAAAAACAATGTGCAATTTGCACAAAAAGAGTGTGAAAATTTCCAAGTGACAAGGAAAAGATACATGAAAAACAAGCAGGAAAATGTCTTGGAAAGCCCCAAAAATCAATGATTGACATTAAATTTTCGCAAGACTAAAATCGTAACGTAAATAAGAAAATTATTACATATTTAAGAAAGGAGGTATACAGATGGATGCTCTGGTAAATGGTCTGATGGAAGAGTTGAACTGCGAGACGGTGTTTACCATCCCTCTTTTTGGCGGAATCCCCATTTATGAATCTGTGGTCGTTACATGGATCATCATGGCGGCACTTGCGATCCTGTTCTTTTTCTTAGGCAGGAATTTAAGCGTAGAAAAGCCCGGACGCAGACAGATCGTTGTGGAGACAGGCGTCAAATTTTTGCACGACTTCTTCGACGAGACCGTAGGAGAGAAGGGAAAAGCCTATATTCCATATCTCTCTGCTGTAGCCATCTACATTGGTGTAGCGAATCTGATAGGACTACTTGGATTCAAGCCACCAACGAAGGATATGAATGTCACAGCGGCATTGGCACTGATGAGTATCGTATTGATCCAGGTATCAAGTATTCGTGCCAAAGGTACGAAGGGCTGGGTAAAGAGTTTTGCCGAACCTATGCCGGTCGTTTTACCGATCAATATCTTAGAACTTTTTATCAAGCCATTGTCCCTATGTATGCGACTGTTTGGTAACGTCTTAGGTTCCTTTGTTATCATGGAACTCTTAAAGATGGTCGTACCGGCAGTGGTACCGGCAGTATTTAGCTGCTACTTTGATATTTTTGATGGTCTGATACAAGCGTATGTATTTGTATTCCTGACCGGGTTGTTCATAAAGGAAGCAACCGAATAAACAAAATAAAATTTGAATTGAAAAGGAGAAAACATTATGTCAGCAACATTATTAGTAGCAATCGGAGCAGGTGTAGCCGTATTAACAGGTATTGGAGCAGGTCTTGGAATTGGTAAGGCAACTTCTTCCGCAGTAGATGCAATCGCAAGACAGCCGGAAGCAGAAAGCAAGATCTCTAAGTCACTTCTTTTGGGTTGTGCCCTTGCAGAGGCAACCGCTATTTACGGTTTCGTTATCGCTCTTTTGATCATCCTCTTCTTAGGCTAATCGTAAGTGAAAGGAAGGCACAGTTATGCTGAGTATAGATCCATGGAACATCCTGTGGACGGTAGTCAATCTGTTAGTCCTTTATGCTATCTTTAAAAAGTTTTTATATCAGCCGGTCATGAATGTGATCAATGCCAGAGACGAAATGGTCAAAAGCCAGTTCGCAGATGCAAAAAAAGAGCAGGAAGATGCTATGGCATTAAAGGCTGAATATCAGGATAAGTTGGAGAGTGCAAAGACGGAGGCAGACCAGATCATTCTGGAGGCAAGAGACCGTGCACAAAAGGAGCACGAGAGGACTTTGGAAAAGACCAGAGTCGAGGCAGATGCCATGCTTGAAAAAGCAAAAAGTGATATTGCAAATGAGCAGGAAAAGGCAACGAAGGCAGCGGAAGCAGACATTGCAAAGTTAGCGCTCATTGCAGCAAGAAAAATTGTAAAGACAGGTGATGCTCATGACGCAGGCAGCAATAAATAATGCAAAGGTTTTGTACCAGTTGTCTGTAGAGCGTGCGGTTGTAGAAAAAACGGATGCACTCATCTTTTTGACACCGGAACTTCTTAGCGTTCTGGAAAATCCGACCATTGACGAAAAGAAAAAGCAGGAGATCATCGAGCGTGTATGTGCGCTGGAAGAGATTCCGCAGGTCATGGTCAATTTCTTAAAAATGATGAGCCATCTGGGAAACTGTGATATGATGCGCCAGATCTTTGATGCTTATTACCAGTATTGGGATGAGCAGAATCACATCATGCGGGCGCAGATCATTTTTGCAGATCAGTCGGATGAGGCGACACGCCATGAGGCAGAGCAACTGTTACAAGAGAAGTATCCAGATTATAAAATAGAAATGACGGAGAGCGTGGATGAGTCGCTTTTGGGCGGTTATGTGATCCGCGGATTCCATGAGGAATTTGACAGAAGTTACGAGGGCAGGCTCCGTCAGTTAGAAAGAAAATTAACCGGGAGGTGACCCCTGTGGGCGCAATAAGTGCAACAGATATTATCTCCATTATTCAGGAAGAGATCGAAAATGCCAACTGGGATGACGAGAGCAAGGAAACAGGCGAAGTCATCTGGGTAGGCGATGGGATCGCAACGATCTACGGCATTGATCATGCAATGTATGGCGAGATCGTTATCTTTGATAATGGAGTCAAAGGAATGGTTCAGGATATCCGTGCAAATGAGATCGGCGTTATCTTATTTGGCAGAGATACCGGGATCAAAGAAGGAACAAAGGTTGTTAGAACCAAGAAAAAAGCAGGTATTCCTGTAGGCGATGCCTTTATCGGAAGGATCGTCAATGCTTTGGGTGAGCCGATCGACGGCAACGGTGAGATCAAGGCAGACGGCTATCGTCCGATGGAGGAAGATGCACCGGGAATCGTAGACAGAAAGTCCGTTGATACGCCAATGGAAACAGGTATTCTTTCCATTGATTCCATGTTCCCGATCGGTCGTGGACAGCGTGAACTTATCATCGGAGACCGTCAGACCGGTAAGACGTCTATCGCAACCGATACGATCATCAACCAGAAGGGCAAAGATGTCATCTGTATCTATGTTGCCATCGGTCAGAAGGCATCTACCGTAGCAAAGATCGTATCTACATTGACCAAACATGGTGCTATGGATTATTCCATCGTACTTTCATCTACCGCAAGCGATCCGGCATCTTTGCAGTATGTAGCACCTTATGCCGGAACAGCATTAGCAGAATATTTCATGCATCAGGGGAAGGATGTTCTGATCGTATATGATGATCTTTCCAAACATGCGGTGGCTTACCGTGCATTGTCCTTACTTTTAGAGCGTTCTCCGGGACGTGAGGCATATCCGGGTGATGTATTCTACTTACATTCCAGACTTTTGGAGCGCAGCAGCCGTTTGTCAGAGGAACTTGGCGGAGGTTCTATCACAGCACTTCCGATCATCGAGACCCAGGCAGGCGATGTATCTGCATACATCCCTACCAACGTTATTTCCATCACAGATGGACAGATCTTTTTGGAGAGTAACCTTTTCAACTCCGGTATGAGACCGGCAGTCAATGTAGGTCTTTCCGTATCCCGTGTTGGTGGTGCGGCACAGACCAAGGCAATGAAGAAGGCATCCGGAAGCATCCGTATCGATCTGGCACAGTATCGTGAAATGGAAGTATTTACCCAGTTCGCATCGGATCTGGATGATGCGACCAAGGCACAACTTACCCATGGTAAGGCTTTGATGGAACTTTTGAAACAGCCGCTTTGCCAGCCGCTTTCTCTGCATGAGCAGGTCATGACCCTATGTCTTGCAAATCACGGTTTCTTTGATACCGTAGAGACAAAGCAGGTAAAGCAGTATCAGAAGGATGTCCTTTCCTTTATGGACTTAAAGCATCCTGAGATCGGCGAGGAGATCGAGACAAGCAAAGCCATCAATGATGAACTGGTAGAGAAGATGCTTGATGCAGCAAAAGAATTTGTAGGATAGTAGGTGTTGTTATGGCAAATACGAAGGAGATACAGGATCGTATCAAGAGTATCAATGATACATTAAAAATCACAAATGCCATGTATATGATATCTTCTTCCAAGTTGAAGAAGGCAAAGAA
>CAVGHS010000053.1:0-14194 GCA_963629085.1 bacterium | reverse complement strand
GATATCCTGCAAACGATCCCGATTGTCCTGCGACTCTGTGATGTCTTCCAGACCCTTAACGACATTTTTGGCATGGCGCAGCATGGTATCTACATCTGACTCCTTAAGGGTCTTATTGCCAACAATGACCAGATAGATCTCATAATCAAAATCCTTCTTGAAATCCAGACTGAACTCACTCGCCACCAAGGTCGAATTGATCATATCCTCATAGCGCTGGTTGCTGGACCAGAGATTGTAAATACTAAAAAAGAGGATGGAGAAAATCGGCACCAGAAGGACAAGATAGGAAAATCGGATCTTGGTTGCTAATGTGGAACGATTGTAAAATTCTATCCATCGTTTTCTCATACCGCCTTTGCTCCATTTCGATACTGGGTCGGTGTCATTCCCTGGGTCTTTTTAAAGAGATAGGAAAAATAGTGTGCATCCTTGTATCCCACCAAAAGACTGATGGCACTGCTCTTTTCACCCGTGCAGCGCAAGAGTTCCTTTGCTTTTCCCATACGGTAATCGGTCAGATATTTGATAAAAGTCTGACCGGTCTGCTGGCTGAAAATGGTACTCAGATGATTTGGCGAAAAATTGACATAAGAGGCAACCGTATTTAAGGAAAGGTCTTCCTCCGCATAATTCTCATCTATATAATGCATGACCTGCTCTACCACGTCACGGTAGCGGTCGGTCGCCCGCTGTTCCCGTAAGTTGACTGCCTTTTGTAAAATGCTCTGCACATAGCCCATGGCTTCTTTTTCACTGGCTATGATACCGGAATTTAGATCCGGTGCAGCCACCTGCTCTTTGCCCACATGAATGCTCTCCAGGAAATTACTCACGCAGAAATAGGCATCCATAACGATATACTGGCGGAAAATACCGGATTTTAAGGCATTGGCACCGGCACCACGGAAGAATTCCTCCACAAAATACACCACTTCATCGGAACCGCCCACTTTTAAGAACTCTGTGATCTTATCGCGGTTGACTTCCTTGGTATTGACACTCTCGATAGAAAAGGCTTCCTCCGTAGCCGTCTTTTCACTATCCTGACTGCGAACGATCATATTTTCTTTTTGCAGATAACGATGTGCAAAAGCATGTCTCGCCTGTTCAAAAGACTCCGGCAACTCCCGCAGGCGATTGACCGGTTCTCCCATGCCAACATAGTAGACCAGATGATGATAATGTCCTATCGTTTCCTGTAAGACATCTAAAAACTGCTTTTCCTTTTCCTCGATTTCCTCTTTTGTATCCCCCTTAAAGAGGAGTGCCTTGCCTTCCAGACTGCGCTCAAACGCCAGCACATCCCCATCGGATTCGTAGGACTTTAAAGTTTCTTCCGCCTCTACGATACTGCTGGAGAACTCATCCCTGGCATGTCTGGTCGATTGGATCTGCACCAGAACGATATCATACCAGATGGCAGAAATATCCAGTTCCAAATGATCTGCCATTTCCAGCAGTTCTACCGGGGTCTTACTTCCGGTCACCAGATATTTAAAGAAATCTTTGCGGTTCTTTTGGACATTTTCCTCCATTTCCCGCTGATACTGGTCGCGAATTTCTTCTTCTCTCTTTTTTTCACGGATCTTTTCTGCTAACTGATCCAATTCCTGCAGGAGTTCATCCCCACTGATGGGCTTGGAAAGATACTGCGCCACGCCCAGTTTGATGGCTTCTTTGGCATAGGCAAACTCCTCAAACCCGGTCAGGATAATGATCTCGATCCAGGGCATCTCCTTCTTGATCAGTTTGCTCAG
This sequence comes from bacterium, assembly GCA_963629085.1. Lineage (GTDB taxonomy): Bacteria > Bacillota > Clostridia > Lachnospirales > Lachnospiraceae > Pararoseburia. The sequence goes on along the minus strand of CAVGHS010000053.1, from coordinate 12,434 downwards.
TTCCAGCCCATCCATAAAGGGCATACGGATATCCGTAATGACAATATCCGGCTTGCACTTTTGGATCATAGGATAGGCGACTTCCCCATCGCCTGCTTCCCCGCAAAATTCGTAACCATGAGAAGCCCAATCAATATTGTTCTTGATGCCCTCCCGCATAACGAATTCATCTTCGACTAAAAATACCTTCAACATATCTAATCTTCCTCAGTTTCCTCCACCAGATAGAGTGGACGCTTTTTGGTCTCCAGATAGGTCTTTGCCATGTATTGCCCCAAAATTCCCATACAAAGCAGCTGCACCCCTGCAATAAAAATAATAATACAGACCATGGACGGCCAGCCGGAAGTCGGATCACCAAAGATCATGGTTCTTACAATGATAAAGATGATAGCGACAAATGCCACCAGACAAAAGACCATCCCCATCACAGATGCGATCACAAGCGGCGCCGTTGAAAATGCCACAATACCATCCAAAGCATAGAGGAACAACTTCCAGAAAGACCACTTAGTCTCCCCGGCAGATCGCTCGACATTCTCATATTCCAGCCATTTCTTACGGAAACCGACCCAGCCAAAAATACCCTTGAAAAAACGATTGTATTCACCCATACTAAGGATCGCGTCTACCACCTTGCGGTTCATCAACTGAAAGTCTCTGGCGCCATCTACAATATCCGCACTCGAGATCTTGTTCATGATACGGTAGAACATTCTGGCAAAAAAGGATCGGATCGGTGGTTCTCCCTTTCGAGTCACACGGCGTGAACCCACACAATCATATCCTTCCTCCTCGATCGCCTGCAGCATCTCCGGCAAAAGCGCCGGCGGATCCTGTAGATCTGCGTCTAAGATTGCCACATAATCTCCTGTAGCATTCTGCAGTCCGGCATAGATGGCAGCTTCCTTTCCAAAATTTCTGGAGAAGGAGACATAACGCACACGCGCATCCTTTTTATGTAGATCCCGCAGAACTTTAAGCGTCCCATCCGAAGATCCGTCATCAATAAAGAGATATTCGATCTCCACCTCCGGCAATTCCTTTTCTACCCGCGTTGCTTCCGCGTAAAAGATAGGCAGTGCCTCCTCCTCGTTGTATGCCGGAACCACCATGGTCAATTTCTTTTTATTCATACTCATTTCCTCTACTAAAATTCGTCAAAGTCCCTTACTTGCTTTCAAATAAAGCCATCATGCCCTTGGTAAGACCTTCCAACTTGTCCTCGGCATCCGCTAGGGAAGTTCCCTTTACCCCAAAATAAAACTTGATCTTCGGCTCCGTACCGGAAGGACGCACGCAGCACCATGCATGATCCTCCAACTCATAATAAAGCACATTGGAAGTCGGAAGTCCGGTAGGACTCTTACTGCCGTCTGCCATATCTGTGCGAACATCTGTCTTATAATCACGGACTGCCAGCACCTGATAGCCGCCGATCGTCTGCGGCAGATTTTCTCTCGCATCTGCCATCATCCGCTGGATCTGCTCTGCGCCATCCATACCCTTTAAGGTAATGGTCTCTAATCCCTCTTTGAAATAGCCGTATCTTTCATACATATCCTGCATAGCATCCCACAAGGTCTTGCCCTGCTTCTTATACCAGGAAGCCACTTCACACAGCATCATAACGGCAACACAGGCATCCTTATCTCTGGCATAAGTTCCGGCAAGACAGCCATAACTTTCTTCCAGGCCAAAGACATAATGATATGTGTGCTCTTCCTCAAACAGGCGGATCTGCTCACCGATGTACTTAAAACCGGTCAAAACTTCGATCAGTTTCACACCGTAAGCCTTGGCAATGACTTTTGCCATATCCGTGGTAACAATGGTCTCGACCAATGCCGGATCTTGCGGCATGGTTCCTGTGGCGGTCCGCTCCTTTAAGATATACTCTGCGATCAGCATACCGGACATATTTCCGGTAAAGGAAACATACTGACCACTCTTGCTATCCTTACAATAGACACCAAGTCGGTCAGCATCCGGGTCTGTGGCAAGCACGATATCTGCATCCACTTTCTTGGCAAGGGCAAGGGCGAGTTCAAATGCCTTTGGCGATTCCGGATTCGGATAGGCAACGGTCGGAAAATTGCCGTCCGGCTTTTCCTGTTCCGGCACCACATAGACCTTCTCAAATCCTAATTCCTTTAATACACGACGCACCGGGATATTTCCGGTTCCATGCAAAGGCGTATAGACGATGGTAAAGTCTTTTGCCATCTCGGAAATGACCTCCGGATGAATAGACTGTTTTTTCAGTTCTGCCATGTAGGCATCATCAATCTCCTGATCGATCTCCTGATAAAGTCCGGCTTCTTTCGCCTCTGCTTCACTCATGGTCTTTACCAGGTCAAAAGAAGTCACTTTTGCCACCTCGGCTAAAATGTTCTTATCATGTGGCGGTGTGATCTGGGCACCATCTTCCCAGTAGACTTTATAACCGTTGTATTCTCTCGGATTGTGGCTGGCGGTGATAACGATACCCGCGATACAGTCCAGTTTTCTTACAGCAAAGGAGAGTTCCGGTGTCGGACGCAAGCTGGTAAAGCGGTAAGTCTTGATGCCGTTGGCATTGAGGCAGAGGGCTGCCTCCTTGGCAAATTCCGGTGACATAATACGGGAGTCATAGGCGATCGCCACGCCCTTATCCTGTCCTTTTTGCGCCAGGATGTAGTTTGCCAGCCCCTGGGTTGCCTGACGGACGGTGTAGATGTTCATACGGTTGGTTCCCGCGCCGATCACACCACGCAGACCGCCGGTACCGAATTCCAGTTGGCGATAAAAACGATCTTCGATCTCCTTTTCATCCTCTGCGATGGCACGCAGTTCTTCCTTTGTTGCTGCATCAAAGTATGGATTTTGCAGCCAGTCCTGATATGTATCTTTGTAGTTCATGCTTGCCTCCTATTTATATATACATAGTTCTGCTCATATTTCGCTCGAATGCATCTTATTATAGAAATTCTGTCTCTCCACTCTTCTTCAACTCATCGACAATCTTTTTAACGTCCTGGGCACGGTTCTTGTCGCACACAAGGATCGCATCGTCGGTCTCTACGACAATGAGATTGTCGATACCGATCGTGGTGATCAGACGTTTCTTTCCATAGACAATGCTATTTGTCGTATCAATACCAATGTGGTTGGCAGCGATCACATTGCCGGATGCATCCGCATCATAAAGAACGCCCAGATTGTCCCAACTTCCAACGTCATTCCATCCAAATTCCGCAGAGATCACAAGCACATCGGAACTCTTTTCCATGATACCATAGTCAATGGAAATGCTTGGAATGTTTGGATAGACACGAGCGATCGTCTCTTTTTCTGCATCCGTTCCCATAGCGTCGCCGATCTCGTGCAGGCAGGACGCTACATCTGGGAGCAACTGGTCAAAGGCACGCAGGATAGTAGATGCCCGCCAGATGAACATCCCGCTGTTCCAAGCGTACTCTCCACTGGCGACATAGGCTTTTGCGGTCTCTTCGTCCGGTTTTTCTTTAAATTCCACGACCCTCTTCGCATAAGCGTCATCCGTCGCATCAAACTTGATATAGCCATAGCCTGTCGATGGGAAGGTCGGCGTGATCCCCAGGGTGATCAACTTATCCGCCTTCTCAGCGATCTGAATGGCTTCTTTCAAAACGCGCGTAAATTCCGGCTGGTTCTTGATAAAATGATCGGATGGAAAAATACACATGATGCCATCGCCATATTTCTTTACAATCTCTAATGCCGCATATCCAATGCAGGCAGATGTATTTCTTGCCGCCGGCTCTGCTAAGATATGGTCTGCTGCAATACGACTTTCCGTTGCCGTGCGCATCTTTGGAACCTGGGTCTCATTTGTCACAATGAAAATATCCTGCCGGTCTGTAAATGTAGCGATCCGGTCGATCGTTTCATTGACCATCAGGTCTTTTCCGCTCAAATTCAGTAACTGCTTTGGTTCTTCTGCTCTGGAAAGCGGCCAAAATCTCGTACCGCCGCCACCAGCCATGATCACGCCATATGTCTTCATTCTACTCTACCTCTCTTTTTATTCTGCAATATGTCCTAAATCCTCGTTGTGATCAGTTCGCAAGTCCCCTCGATATGAAGAACCTTTCGCCCTGCGGAAACAAAAATACTGTCTCCTGCTCCAAAGGAAATACTTTCCTCTCCACTTGATATTATGCCATTTCCAGCCAAAATCACAAGGGAAACAAAAGATGCTTCGTCTACATAGAGCATTTGCCGCTCCCGTATCTGATATTTTTCACACTGAAAATATTTGCAAAGGCTTAACTGCTGCACCAGATTTCCATCTTTTTCCTGAGGCTCCAGCAGACCAAATGCCCCCTGCTCGTAGGGTTCAAAACGCATGACATTTAAAGCCTTATCCACATGAAGCGGACGTTTCTTTCCCTCTTTGTCCACACGGTCGTAATCATATACACGATAGGTAGAATTGGAATTCTGCTGGATCTCACAGATCAGAATACCTGCACCAATCGCATGAATGGTTCCTGCCGGAATGAAAATAACATCTCCCTTTTTGACATAGACCTTGTTCAGCACCTCTGTAATAGTGTTGTCTGAAAGTCTTTTTCGTACTTCTTCTTCCGATACCTGTCTTGAAAACCCACAGTAAAGATAAGCCCCTTCTACAGCATCCATCACATACCACATCTCATTTTTGCCAAATTCATTCTCATGGACAAAAGCATAATCATCATCCGGATGGATCTGGACAGAAAGCGGCTTTGCTGCATCAATAAACTTGATCAGGATTGGGAAACGATCAAATGTACGACTCTTCCAGCCACAGACCCTGGCTCCATATTTGCGGACAAAATCGCCAAACCAGACACCATCCAAGGCTCCACCAACAATACGGCTCTGTCCATCCTTGTGTGCCGACAATTCCCATGATTCCGCGGTAATATCATAGGGACTTTTTTTGCCAAACTGTGTCACCAGACGCTGCCCGCCCCATAGATAATCCTTGTATGCCGGAGACAGGAGATACAATTCCGGCAAGTCCTGTCCCTCCACCGGCATCTCATCCAAATGGAGCATATCACGTTCATCTATCTCCACGCCGGTGTCCACCTCGATCACCGTTACATTTTGGTCACTGTCATTATAGAGCCGATGCATCTGTGTTGGCAGAATGTTGACGCTCTCATGTTCCCGGATATGTAAGGTCTTCCCATCCACCTCAAGGGCAAGCACCCCCTGTATGACCGAATAATTTTCATTGCGTTTTTCATGCGAATGTGCTGATAGGGTTGTGCCCGGATACATAACGATACGGCGCACGCGATAGCCGGGTGCCTGTGCGATGATCTCCCTCACGCCCCAATTCCGATACACCTTTGTACTGTAATTAAAATATGCCTCGTAACTATCCGGTGCTTCCGCAATAATACTCTTGATGTCCTGCTCCGATTCCTTTTTCGTAATATACATGGCATCTTCCGTATTGACGATGAAAAGATCCTCCAGATCATTGCCTACGATCAACTGATGTTCTGTCTGATTGATCACGGTGGTATTCCTGCAATCCCGCAGGATCATATTTTTATTCTGCCTATTTTGATAGACATTTTCATAGGAGCGAAAATTACTGACATCCTGCCACTCCATAAAGATCGGGACCACAGACACATGATCGGAAGTCTCCAGAAGGGCTTTTTCTATATGGATACGTCCTCTGGTCGGATAAGAAGCATCTGCAGGCTGCTGCGTCCCCGAACAGTCTTCTTGCTTGTGCCTCAGACTTGCTTCCAACTCCTCCTGCAACATACCATTATGGCAAAGGATCATGCCGCTATTCCATAAAATATCATCCTGATAAAAGATCTTTTCTGCAAGAGCCTTGGACGGTTTTTCGATAAACCGGCTGACATGGCTCCCCTGATGCCGGATATATCCGTAAGAGGTCTTTGGCGCGTCTGCCCGCACACCAAACAGCACATACTGTCCCTGTTCCGCTAATGTCTTTGCCTGATACAAGGCATCTGCAAAACCATCCCCCCGCAGAACCAGATCCGCCGGTACGATCAATACCGTCTCCTCTTTTGCAAGAACGGAACTTGCCTTCAAGACCGCCGGTGCCGTCCCCAGCGCTTCCGTCTCTATAATGATCCGGTAAGAGATCCCTTGAAACTGCTTCATCTGTCCTTCGACAATCTCCTGATATTCCTGATTGGTGACAATGACAAATTCATCACAGAAGGGAATATGACGAATGATCGTTTCCTGAAACAGAGAATTGTCATTATTTAAATTTAAGAACTGTTTGGGTGCATTCCTTCTGGAAAGCGGCCATAGACGATCGCCCGCGCCCCCCGCTAATACGATTGCTTTCACTGTTTATTATCTCCTGTTTTGTGATTCATGGTAAATATTTGCTCAATTTTACTGCGACTCGTTCTTCTATTTCATCCGCAATGCTTTGACATCGTTTTTTTGACATACCAGCCTGCATACCGCAGGCTAACAGTTCTTTTTTCCCCGGATTTTTTCCATTGCCGTCTACCGTAGTTGTATGCTCACCATAATAAGTATTACTATATGTCAAGTCATAGGCTGGGCTCAAATGCCATTTATCTTCTTTTTCGTCATAAATGAAAGAGAAATTTTTAGAATGGTCATCACGATTATGCGCGTAAACATTAAAGCACATACGCCGATACATATTCTCGATGTCCTGTGTATCATCCCTTGTCAAAATCTTTGTCAACTTCATAAGCGCATGGTAATCTAAACTAGGCTGTTCAAAATCTAATTCTAACAAAGCGGCGGCTGTTAAAACATGCTTTTTTTGTATCCTACCATTTTCCACCACGCGATCAAAGCGTTTTGTTCCAAAATAGCCCGAACACAGATCCGATGGGAAAAGTCTTGTTTGACTCATCACAATGCCACATTCTTTTGCACACAGTGAATATGCATACTCCATCTCTCCACTATCATTTTGATCTACATGTGTCGGAAATTTAATGATCCAATCCCTCTTGTACCCCGGGAAACTCATACTGTGGTTGATAGGTCAACGCCCCCATTCCCGAGTTTCCAACAATTGCCAACCGATCTAACATCGTATAATCTCCTGCATCTTTCCCCTTCTCACGCAATAAACGTTCCAAGAGCAAGCGCCCCCAGGCATCCGGCAGACTATCTGCAAATACTCCAAACAATCCCCCAAAGTAATTCTTTTCCGGGACAAAAACCTGTTTTTTTAATGGTAAAGAAAATGGACTAATGGAAAACCCATCTTCTAACCATGTATCGCAATAGGAAAAAGCCACCTTATGATCCGCTGTCAACGCTAATAGTCCGACCTTTTTCTGATCAATCCATACTTCAAGACCTTCCCCTTGTCTCATTGATTACCTCCTGAATATCTTGATATGGTACATTGGAAAATAGGTTCCGCAATTCCTCCGACACATCTAATGCCATGGCTATTTTTGTCAAAGAATATAAAGAAATCTGACCTGTCGTCTCAAATCGTTTGATGGAGCCATAACTCACACCACTCATATCTGCCAGTTTTTGCTGTGAAATTTTTCTGCGCTTACGAATTTGGCACAAACGATTTGCAAGTTTTTGATCTAATTCCTCTGCTGTTTCCCATATCAGTGCTTCCATATAATCTCCACTATCAGATAATATATTATCTATTTATCTCATATTTCTCTATTTGTGTATAATATATTATCTATATTATCACATCCATATATGCATAGCAACTTAATAAAATCCCAAATATTTTCCAATCTTTTTTCCGGATACATACTGTCCTACTTTGACCGCCACATAACTAATGGTAAAAACAACAAATGTGCTGATAGGAAATGCAAGAGACTTCCCGTGTTTGAACAAATACAAAAATAAAGGATGTATAAGATATATTCCAAAAGAACTGTTGCCTACATCCAGCATAACCGCCTCGATCCGTCTCAAACTCCGGGAGATCTGCTCTTGGGGCTTCTCATGTGTGATATACACATATATAAGCATGCAAACACACAAGGTCACAAGCATAGCAGATAACTTGACCTGGGTCGTCGAAAGATCCTCCCTGCCAAAAGATAACCAAAATCTCCCCTCACAGATTTCCAAAATAATGGCGAAAGCGAGTGCTATTCCTAATTTCCAATAGGAAATCTTATGTGTGAATTTCTGCTTTCTGAGAATCATTCCCAAATAAAAGAAACTTACCCAGACAAGGCAATTATTGATGTTGTTTGGATAGATCAGATAATGCCCTGTCAAAGCCCAGACACTTTCTCCTGCAATCGCTAATGGTGATATCAACAGGATACTCCAAACTGCTCTTGTTTCCATGATCTTTAATAACAAGGGTGCCAACAGGGTAATCTGCAGATACGCGAAAATATAGTAGTAGATACTGCTCTGGCGAAAAGTCAAAAGATGGAGCCAGAACTTACTGTAATTGCCATAGACAAGGCAAAGAATCATAGACCATGCCACATAGGGAATCAGCACCCGTAGGATCCTCTTTTTGTAAAAGACTTTGATATCCCTTATCTCCGGTGTCAAAAAGCCCGATAAAAACAAAAATGTCCCCACCCCGAAATTTATAAAAGGGCGCAGATATATCTCATAAGGATTGCCACCGACTGTATGTATGGCTATAACAGAAAATATGGCTATAGCCCGCACGATCTGTATTCTGTTTTTCATTTTCTGCGTTAAAACTATCATCAATGATATTGTTCTTCCTTAACTGTAATATATGTGATACAATTTTCATGTTGCCACTCCCAGACAGGCAAGGAAGGGAGGTGTATAGCAATGATATGTGCTTTTATTTCTTTTGTTCTTTCTGTTGTGGAAGATGTGGTCGCCTACCATATCTGCAAATGGCTTGACAGAAAGAGATAGGCAACAAGCCTAAGGCTTAATCCACCTTGCAAAAACGGAATAGAAAACCCCACGATGGATCAGATCGTGGGGTTTTCATTATGCATAGCAATGTTACTTTTATTTCTTTGCCTACAGGCATTATATAGTGTATGTAGCCAAAAGTCAACTTATGCCCCTCTGTTTCTGGAACTACCTACCCTGTCATAAAGTAAAACCACTCCCAAAATCATCCCCACTTGGATAAGAAACATAACCACAATAGAATTTATCCCCCAGCCTCTGCATACCGCTTTCCAGTCGCAAAACTGCCGAAAGAGATTTGCAAAACACAGGATTTCCAGTGTATTCTGACCGCACCAGATCAGACCGGCTCCCACCAGTGGAATCTCCTTGACATAGTAACTGCACCAAATGACCACATACGTTCCGGCAACTGCAGCAAGAATACATAAAGGAAATCCTTGATATATGCGATTTGCCATCACGAGCGCACCATAGCGTATGCCAAGCATCCACAACAGAGTCATCCCTGCAAGCCAACTGATACCAGGCACGCTAAGCCTATGTAACCGGTCCCATGGAAACCGTTTTGCAAGGTCACCGATCGCAATAAAAAGTGTCGCCATCATCCCCTGATCCAGATAGTAAAAATTATCACTTCCGTACCTTTGTGACAGGAAATAACCTCCAAGAAAGACCAATATCACAGCCACTGCCCGCCAGATCCGATTCGAGAAGATCTGCCGAATGCCTGTATAGAGCAGGATAGATACATACAACGCCAAAAGAAACCATAAAAGCCAGATATCCCTTGCCATACATGTATCCAGAACTTTTTGAAGCAGGTAGTTTCCCGTTGCCTGCCATGTGGCATGCAGATATAACTTTGCTTTGAAAAATCCTACGATCAAAACCAGTATAGAAAATCTGACATAAGGAAGTAGGAGTCCTCTGCTTTTCTTTTTCCATGTAGTTATCCATGCTTCCTCTTTTAGCAGATATCCACTGATCAAAAAAAATAAGGGCATATGAAAAGAAGTGATGATCTTGCCACATCCCAAGATATGATCAAAGATCATCAACAGTATTGCTAATCCTTTAGCAACATCCAGTGTTAAATTGCGCTTGTTATTTATCTTTGTGCTTTCCATTTTTGATATTCATCCAAACGATTGATAAATCCATCAAATTCCGGAACTGTAAAATCTAACTCTCCATAATGCACCGGATAAATAATACCTTTATTGATCAACTGCGCTCTCGTTGGCGAAACTTCTGTTGTTTTTCTATGCAGATTCTTTGCAATATTGCCTATCGTACACGGCAATTCACCACACCGCACCATTGCAAAGATAAATCGCTTATCATTTTCTGAACATCGCTCATAGCGCACCTTGAAGAATCCATCATCCAACTCCTCATAATAATTTTCCAAACACTCTGTAACATCTTGTGCAACAATGTTCACATTTTCCACCTGCGCAAAAATGATGCGACAAAATTGCTGGATAAAAAACGGATATCCCTTGGTGACCTCTATAATTTTTTGTACAGCATCCTCGGCAAATACCGTCCCGACTTTCTCTGCCGGACCAACAATTGCCTCTTTTGCCGCATCAGCATCCAAACCACCAATTTCTTTATAAATAAATAATCTTTCCGAATAACTTTTTTCTTTAGATAACATAGAATAGATCTTTGGCAAGCCCGCCCCTATGATCATTACCGGATATCCTAACTGATTGCTTCTATGCACCGCTGCAATAAGTGCACCCAACTCCTCTTGTTTCATATATTGAATCTCATCAATAAAAAAACAAACCGGACGTCCTGTACGATAGGCTAATTCTCCGATTGCCGTAAAAACATCCGTTAGGGATTGCGTCAAATTCGTAGACATATAAAGTTCTCGTTCTTTCACAGACAAAGCAAATGTGTTATTGGACGGATCAAAGGAAACATTCAAAGATTTTACTGCATCTAACGCCGTATCGACCAGATGTTGTACTTTATCCCTAGTACTGTATTTTCGAATATAGGCTTGTGCACATGCAGAAATCTGAGATATAAAATCATTACGTGTTTCTACCTCTATATGCTTGCTAAAGACTCCTTTTCCCTCTGCGACTTCCTCTAATGCATTCAGTAATACTGTCTTCCCCACACCACGTAAACCGCTGTAAATAATGGATTGTGTGGGAATATTAAGCAACAGTGCTTCAAAGATCTGTGACACTTCTTCTAATTCCTGATCTCTACCGGCAAGTACCAGTGGCTTCGTCCCCGCACCAGGTCTATATGGATTGATCAATTTATTCTTCATCTTTACCACCTCTATCCATAATATGGCACGCATTTACGCACTTGTCAATGCATTTGCGCTTTTTTACGCCATATTATATCTTATAACACCTTATAAGTTTACAAACAAATCGTCCGTATCGTTCCCTTCGTCTTGGTTCTTCTGGTCTGTATCCATGTTTTTTCTGTCTGTTCCTGCAGAAACTGTACAAATGCATCCATCTTCTCCGTTTTATCAAACACGAACAGACACTCATAATAAGTTTCTTTATCTTCGTCAAAAATAACAGTCGGCGGCAGTCCATGCGTCATCAAGAAATAATTCAAAAGCGTACGCCCCACTCTGCCGTTACCATCGGCAAAAGGGTGAATATTTTCAAAGTTCAAATGAAAATAAGCTGCTGTCGTCAGTAATCTCTGTGCTGATGCAACCGTTCCGTCAAAGGAATCTGTTTCTTCTATTTCCCTACAAATAAATCCAACTTCCTCTGCTACATCTTCCGGCGGCAGTTCTGCGTCGAGCCCAACACCATAGAATCCCTTCTTGAACTGTCCCGGGCGTTCTCCCTTAGCCCAACGCGTTTCATCATAGCATCCATGACAAAGTCGCTCATGAATTTGACAAACCAACTCTGATGTCACCTTTTCCCGTTTAATAATTTTGCTCTTTAACCAGTCATAACAAACCTTCTGATTCTGTGTTTCAAATAAATGACGCAACTCTCCTGTATAGTTTGTCACTTTTCCATTTTCAAATATTTCTCTTGTCTGATGCATCGAGACGCCTGCATCTTCAATCGCATTAGAGTGATAGGCAAAAAGGATGCGATAATTATCTAATGCTACATCTAGATCCTGTTCTGTTTTTATATTGCGTACTGTCCATGTATGCGCGATGTGCATATAATCCGGTCGCATGGAGCCTCCTTTCCGGCATTGCTAGAGTATTCTGCTTACCCTGATTCCCATATTACTTTCAAAAGTATTGTTTCTTTCTGAGATGGACTCTATCATCCAATGTGTCTCACCATCAGATAAATTGTCATAGATCACATTATCTCCTGCCCCTTCGGCTAAAAACAAGGCAGCATAGTGGGCACCTGAAATATGGTTATCAGCGACAATATTGCCGTAATCAGACCCAAAATCCATCTTCCATTTTTCTTCTCTATCTCGCTCTCCGCCTAACTCTATACCAAAGAAATGATAACGCTCGTTTTCTCCTGTGTTATTATTTATAACTG
>CAVGHS010000052.1:0-14476 GCA_963629085.1 bacterium | reverse complement strand
CAGGAAGGCATCCGCCAGACTGCCTATGAGGTCGAGGCAAAGACAGGGGAAAATATCATATACAGCAGTGGCAGGGTGGCAAGTGATCGCATGAATGTCATGCTGGATGCTGATCTTGCAAGCAGGCAGCAGGTTGTCTGGCATGTACGTCTGTGGGATGAAAAGGATGTCTGTGGCGAGTGGAGCAAAGATGCCCGCTTTGAAATGGGGCTTATGCAGGCTGACCAGTTTGCAGCCAAATGGATCAACCCGGAAGGACAGATCAATACCGAGGAGATGCAGCCGGTATCTTATCTGCGTAAGACCTTTACCTTTGATGGAGAGGTCAAAGATGCAAGAGCATATGCCAGTGCGCATGGCATTTATGAGGTCAAGATCAATGACAGACGCGTAGGTGATTTCATCCTTGCACCGGGTACATCTTCTTACGACAAGCAGATGCCATATCAGACTTATGATGTGACAGACTTTTTGAAAAACGGGGGAAATACCATTACGGCAGAAGTGGCAGACGGCTGGTATCGGAGCTATTCCGGCGTGGATGGCGACCGCAATCTCTTTGGTACAGAATTAGCCTTTTTCTTCCAGTTGGAAAATGACGGACAAGTGATCTGTGCTACCGATGAGACTTGGGAGGCTTCTCAGGCAGGACCGCTTCGTCAGGCAGATATGCAGATGGGCGAGATCTACGATGCAAATAAAGAGGAGATCACAGACTGGCATGACGTCAGTGTGGTTGACGCAGACAATGCTTTATTCAAAGCGACTAACAGCGTTCCGATCCAAGAACATGAACATTTTGAGGGAAAGATCATCACAACACCAAACGGTGAGACCGTGATCGATTATGGACAGAATCTGGCAGGTTATATCTGCTTTACCTTAGAGGCACATGAAGGCGATCGTCTTGTTTTGACACATGGCGAGACTTTGGATGAGAACGGTAACTTCACCGCAGAGAACTTCCAGGATCGTAAGCGCCATAAGGGGGGCGGAACCGAGCAGAAAGTGACCTTTATCTGTAAAGAAGGCAAAAATGAGTATCATACTAAGTTTTCTATCTGGGGCTTCCAGTATGCCAAGGTAGAGACGGATATCGACTTAAGCAATGCACATTTTGAGTCTATTGCTGTATATTCTGCCATGGAGCAGATCGGACAGTTTACCTGTGGCAATGCAGATGTCAACCAGTTGGTGCACAACAGTATCTGGAGCCAGAAGTCCAATTTCTGTGATGTGCCGACCGATTGCCCGACCAGAGAACGTGCGGCATGGACAGGAGATGCGGGAGTATTCGTAGATACCGGCATCTTCCTTGAGGACTGCTACAGTATCTTCCGCAAGTGGCTGGGTGAGTGCCGTCTCATGCAATACGATGACGGAAAACTGGCAAACATTGCGCCGCTCAACAGCAAGCCAAGTTTCTTCTCCGGGCTGCTTTCCGGTTCGACCGGTTGGGGCGATGCCGGCATCATCGTACCATATGCACTTTACAAGCGTTATGATGATGTCCGCATCTTGGAAGAAAACTATGACATGATGAAAAAGTGGTATGCTTTCCTTGAAGATCGTGCTAAGAAAAAGGACATCAAGAAGATCTTTAAGAAAAAGAGCCCATACCGTGACTATACGATCGAGACAGGTATCGACTACGGCGAGTGGTGCGAGCCGGGCGTCGATTCTGCATCCTTGATGTCAAAGACACCGGTTGACTCTGCTACAGCATATTTTGCACATTCCGGCAAAATGTTAGCGGAGATCGCGCAGATCTTAGGACATGAGGACGAGGCAAAGCATTATGCAGAAGTCTCCGAAAAGGCAACCCTTGCATTCCGTGATGCAGCGACAGAAAATGGCAGGATCACGGGCGAGCGGCAGGCACCATATGTCAGAGCCATTGCCTTTGACCTCTTGAGCCAGGAAAACAAAAAGCAGGCAGTAGAAGATCTGAATGATCTGGTCGTAAAGAATGATTATCATTTGAACACAGGTTTCTTAAGTACGCCGTTCCTTTGTCAGGTACTGGCAGAAAACGGACATCTGGATACAGCATACCGACTGCTCTTGCAGGATACAGCACCAAGTTGGCTTTACGAAGTCAAAAAGGGAGCCAACACCATCTGGGAGACATGGGATGGTATCAACGAAAAGGGAGAACCACATGCGTCTTTGAACCATTATTCCTATGGCGCTATCTGCGGCTGGCTCTTTGGTGGTGTCTGTGGCATCCACTTAGAAAATCGTCAGGTAAAGATTCATCCATATCCGGCAAAAGCACTGGGCTATGCCAATGCAGAATATATCTCGCCGGTCGGTAAGATCGTTAGTGCTTGGAAATATGAGGGAGATGAGATCCATTATTGTTTTGAAATCCCTGCCAATGTGGTAGCAGAGGTGACGCTGGAAGACGGACAGACCCTGACTTTAGAAGCGGGAAGACATGAGATCACATCCAAGTAAGATACTTGGCAGATTTATAGAAAAATGATAAGAAAAGGCTGTAGCGTTATGCTACAGCCTTACGTTTTGTTTGCGATATTCGCCGGGAGCCATGCCGACGATCTTTTGAAAGGTATCCGAAAAATAAGAGCGGGAATTGAAGGATAATTCGATGCTGATATCCAGGATACTGGTATTGGTGGTGCTGAGGAGCACCTTGGCGCGTTCGATCTTTTGCTGCATGATATATTCCGTGATCGTACAGCCCATCTCCTGCTTGAATTTGCGAGAGAAATAGTATTCGGAATAACCGGCGCGCTCTGCCAGATCTCCGATCGAGAGTTTCTCGTTGATATGCACACCGATGTAGTCACAACAATTTTTTATGACCGAGGAAACACCTTCGGTTGTCTTACATTCACAGACCTTTTGAAAATAGGTCTGCATAAGGTCATAGGTCGTCTGGGTCAAGTCATCAATGGAGCCTGCATCTTCGATCCTTTGCCCATAAAAATCACAAAGGTCATAGGCGATATCCGGGGAGACACCACCTTCAATGGCGGCGCGGGAGATCAGGGTCAGCAAGACGAAAGTACTGTTCTGACCCGCCCGTAGGCTGTCTTTGGAGTTGTGCCGGACACCATTGCTCAGGTGGGCGGAAGCGGAAAATGCTTTCAGATAGTCCGGGTTTCCCTCTTTGAATAATTGCAGGAAACGTTGTTCCGATGCCCAGATGCCGTGGTGCTTGTTGGCGGTCGGTGTGGCGGATGGTGCTTCGGCACCGCCGCGATTGACCACGCTGGTAATATCCGTCGTCTGCAAGATCTGTCCGCTGGTCAGAAAATGCAGTTGGATGGCATAGTTGGTCAGGATGTTGCTGGGAACGATGGGCAACTGTGCCAAGGTCTTGGAAACCGTTGCTTTTGTCTTGATCGATAAGTTGCGCCCATCCATTTTTTTGACCAGTTCATTGTAGGAATTCTCCCCGGTAAAGGTCGGACCGATCACATAGAGTTTCGTGATCTGATCGTCTGTGGTAACAAAGTCCACCAGCCATGCGATGTTGAAAAAAGAGTAGATGATGCGTGGCGTGTAAGGATGCGGTACCAAAGGGATCATAGGTGCGACCTGAATCTGGAACAGAGAGTCAAAGCCCTGATAATCTTCATATGGAAAACTGGTGTCCTCTAACTGCAACTTTTCATTGTAGACCCAGGTACAGAGATGGTCGGTACAAAGAAGCAGATGCAGATAGGACTGGATTTCTTCTTCCTGTGTCATACCTTATTCCTCATATAAAAAGTCAGCAAGCAGATCGTAATCGGATTCCTGATTGCAACGGACGACACCGTTTTCCAAAATGGCATCCTGTCCTGCGATGGAACAAAAGACATACTGGCTTAAGGTGGATGCCAGATTTAAGACATCGCCCTCATTAGAATCAAAAAAAACATCCTCACTGCAAGATTTTACAGCGATCAAAAACTTGGCAAGATCTGCATCTTTTTTTAATTTCTTCATAGTGATCATTCCTTTCCTAACATTCAAATTTGCCTATATCCTACCACAAATTTGCAGCAAGGTGAAGAAAAGATGACGAAAAAGTGGAAAGAAAAGACAAAATCTGGTCGAAATGTTGACGGGTAGAAGATAAAATAGGATTTGTAAAAAGAGAATGAAATCATTGTGATAAAGATATGGAGGAAAAAGAATATGGCAGTAACAAAGGCAATACAGCAGTTTCAACTGCGTACCGTGATCGGCACGGAGGCAAAGGCAAAAGAGACCCTGCGTTTGATGGAGGAGGCAGGTTATGACGGGATTGAACTCTGTAGTTATATGATCAAGCATATGTCATGGACGATCCGGGCGCTGACCAGAATGGCGGGCATGCCAATGGGAAAGAGCGGCAATCTGGACTGGCACGCTCTTTTGGCAGATACCAACCTAAAGGTTGTCAGCATCCATCAGGATCTGGGAACCGTCAAGCGTGTGCCGGAAGAAGTGATCGCAGAGGCAAAGTCTTATGGAACCAAGTATGTTGTCATCACCGGTATGCATCATTTTGACTATTCGGATAAAGAAGCAGTAGATGGCTTGATCGCAGACCTCAATGCCTGTGGTAAACGTCTGAAAGAAGACGGGATCGAACTGCTCTACCACAATCATAACTGCGAGTTCCGCAAGATTGACGGTGTGACCGCTTATGACCGTATCATTGAAAACACGGATCCGGCATATGTGAATTTTGAGTTTGACTCTTACTGGCCGACCGAGGCTGGCGTCAATACCGTAGATCTCATGCGCCGTCTGGGAAGCCGTACCAAGTTGTATCATATCAATGACCGCGGCAGCCGCGTGGAGGGCAAGACCTCATCCATCCTGACTTCGGACAGCATGGAACTGGGCTATGGCAACATGGATCTTAAGACTATGGTGGATATTGTAAAGGGAAATGGTGTGGATGCCATTGTCCTGGAAAGTCACAAGAACTGGGTAGACAAATCTCCGATCAAGTCCTTCCAGTTGAGTGCCAAGTTCATGAACGAGAATGTCTAAACTTTGGTTGCCTATCACACGAAAAGTTGTTAAAATAAATCTATATGAGTTCGTGAGGTGGGGCATACATGAAAAAGGTTTTATTCGTTGGACATTTTAATGACCAGACAAAGCAGATACAAAAGGAACTGTCAAAGTTTGTCTCTATCCAGTTATGTTCGGACAATGTGACGATCGCCGAGAGCATGATGGGCATTTATGAGCCGGATCTGGTGCTGGTAAATGTAGAGGGATTTACGGACAGTCATCTGGAATTTTTCCAGATCTTAGCAGAAAAATATGCGACGACGCCGGTTGTCATCATTGGCAGTGAGGAAGCATATCGTCGTTATGCCCTCTATGATATGTCAGGGCAGGTATCTTATGTGGATCCGCAGGATATGGCGGAAAATGGCGTCTTGGAGGCGCTGATGGCACGCGTGGATATTGACGCGGAGGTCTTGCCGGACGGCTCGATCGTATCCAAGGATGACCGCAAGATCGTCCTAGTGGTGGACGACAGCCCGATGATGCTTCGCAGCATGAAGCAGATGTTAGAGGAGCGCTATCAGGTGACACTTGCCACTTCCGGCCAGCAGGCACTGACCATGATCGACAAGCGCACGCCGGATCTGGTCGTCTTAGATTATGAGATGCCGGATTGTGACGGTAAGGAGACCCTGGAGTTGATCCGTGCTAAGGAGGCGACCAAGGATATTCCGGTTGTCTTTTTGACCGGGCATGGAGATGCGGAGCATATCCGTTCTGTCTTGGATCTCAATCCAAGTGCATATTTCCTAAAACCGCCAAAGGCAGACAAGATCCTGGAGGTCTTAGGACAATTATTATAAATATGACAGGCTGTATTCCCCGAGAGGAAGTACAGCCTTTTTCTGCGTTGTAAAAAAGAGGAGGGAAAGGAAATCGTTATGAAATGCTTGAGTTGTGGCAAGATCTTTGATTATGACAAATATTATGGCATTTGACCCAAGTGTGGAACTTACAACAAACCCAATGCGCAGGCAGATGCCGGGGTACAGACAGATCCGTGGTCTGGCGGAGAGGATCCATATCAGGATGTGCAGGAGCAGCAGCCGGAAGTGAGCAGAACGGATGCCTATCACAATGCACACCATGAGGGGAAGGACCGTCAGACGGAGGACTACCACAGCCAACATGCCGATCAGGTCGACTCGCCCTATGTGAATGCCGAGACTTATGACTATGCAGAGCCGACACCGGTGCCAAGCCGAGAAGAAAAAATGGCAAAGACGCGCAAGACGCTTATCCTGCTCATCAGTATTCTGGTTATTTTAACCATTGTCTTTGTTGTTGTGAAGAACGTTGTTGTAGGATTTTTTGGTTCGTCTGAGTCCTGGAGCAATGTCCATGTCGACGTAGAGGAAGCGACCATGGTAGATGCCGAGCCGGGAGAGGAAGTTCTGGTGGAAGAGGAGTATGGTCGCAGTCTGAAGGTTTCCGGTGTGGAACTTCTGGCTGAGGCAGATACGGTCGGAGGACTTCCGACAGGACAGCGTCTGATCGCTGTGCGCCTGGAGTCAAACGAAGTGGCAGACCTTGACTATGATACCTATTCTTATTCACCGGTAGGCGGTTTCTTCCTATATTATGACGGTACTTATCGTTCCTGTGTTCCGCCTTACAAGTTTGATGACGGTGGCTTTGATGATGTCATTGGCAACCGACAGGAGATCCAGACCTATGATTTTACCAGTCAGAAAAACCATAGTGGCTATGTCTTTTTCTTTGTGCCGGCGGATGCCAAGGAACTTGCCTTTGTTTACAGTGTGCAGGATGTAAAGGACAGAGACCTGGTGGAATATGTCAGAGTCCCATTGCAGTTGGAATTAGATCAGGAGGGAGAAGATTATGCAGAACAATAAAACGCGCAGCCGGGGCAATGCCGGTCTGGTTATTCTTTTGATTATTGTCATCAGTATTTTTACTTCGACCCTATCTGATATGATCAGTTCGGTCAGTGATGCCTTAAACGGCTCCGATAACGTCCAGAGCGAGGCGGTCTTAGAGGGAGATATCACCATTGATTATCTGGGAAAGACCTATTTAGGAAATGCGCAGAATGGATTTTCCTACTATTCTATCAATGTGCCGGTCTATAACAATGGCACTTATGAGATGGGAACCGGCTATGAGATCCGCCTTCGCGTAGAGGGAGAGGACTGGACGGATGTCGATGATTTTTATAACAACGACACCACAGATTTTTCTTATTGTTATGATGACATCATACCGGCAGCCACATCCGGTATCGCCCACAGGATCTATCTGATCAAGGATGGCGTGAGTCAGGTGACGGTCACTTTCTATGACAACAGTGATGATTATTATGATGAGACAAATGGGACAACATTTACCCTAAAGATACCGACAGAATAGGAATGAAACGATGAGGATAGCAATCGTAGAAGATGAAAAGGAATTTGCAAAACAACTGATCGATGATCTACAGCAATACGGACAGGAAACCGGTCTGACCATGGATGTGCGTTGGTTTACGGATGGCGCGCAGATCATTGGCAATTATCGCCCGGAGTGGGATCTGATCTTATTGGATATTGATATGCCGACCATGGATGGCATCACGACCGCGCGGGCTATCCGCAAGCAGGATACGGGGGTACTCCTTATGTTTGTTACCAATCTTGCCCAGTATGCCATCAAAGGATATGAAGTCGAAGCCGTGGATTATGTCTTAAAGCCTATCAACTATCAGGCATTAAAGATGAAAATGAACAAGGTCATGCGGATCTATCGCAACACGCAGGATGCTTATGTCATGTTAAAAAAAGACGGCGAGACCATGCGGATTCCCCTATCGCATATTTATTATATAGAAGTATCGGGGCATCGGATGATCTATCATACTTCTGAGGGGGACATTGAAAAGTCGGGAGACAAGACCTTGACTGTTTTAGAGGAGGAATTGCAGGAGAGTGGATTCGCACGTTGCAATTCTTGTTACTTAGTTAATCTGCGCTTTGTAGAGGGGATGAACGAACAGGAAGTTACCGTGGGAGCGGATCATCTGGCAATTTCCCGAGGAAAGAAAAAGTCCTTTTCGCAGGAATTGTTGCAATATGCAAAAGGAAATGGTAAGTGATGGAAGGAATCGTAAAATTTTTCGCGGCGGATTTCATACAGGAACTGTTGGTTCTCGCGGTCCTCTTTGTCTGGCATCTGCCTAGGAAAAAGCACTTTTACAGACGACTGATCCTGAGCGGATGCAGTATCTGGATCTTGGTGGCGTTTTGGTGCAATGAGGTGGTCGGCAGGGTGGGGACGGTGTTTGCCCATATCAAGATCCTGAACTATTTTTGGAACTTCTCAGCATTTGGCTTGTATTCTATTTTGTTTTTGGGGGTTCCGCTCTTGGCTGTTTATCTCTTTTTCCGGATCAACAGTGCGATCAGCCGCAGGGATGCTTTGTATGGCATGACGCTGGTCTATATCATACAGCATATCGGTTATCTGGTCGGTGATCTGGTGATCGGGCTGGAAAACCAGTTCCGGTGGTGGGGGATGATCCTGGCATGGATCTTATATCTGGTGTTGACGATCCCTTTATCCGTCTGGGTCATGAAAAATCTCAACAGTGAGCGGGGCTATGAAGTGTCTGTCTTTCGGTCGCTCTTTTTGTTCGCCATCGTCTGTATTCTGGTCTTGATCTTAAATTGGGGCGTTCGTATTTTTGCCAGCGGTATCAGTCGTTTCTTTTATAATGCCTGTTTGATCTATGATCTGACCTGCTGTGTGATCCTGCTGGTCGTTCAGGTGCAGCAGAAGCGGGAAGTAAATTTGCAGGCATCGGTCGTTGCGGAGCGCAGGCTGCGGGAAAAGATGAAGGAACAATATGCGCTTTCCAAGGAAAACATAGATATCATCAACCGCAAGTGTCATGATCTGAAACATCAGATCTCCCTGCTTCGGGGGATGGCAGACAGCCCGGAAAAAGAAGAGATCATCCGCAGCCTGGAAGAAAATGTGAATATCTATGATACCAGACTGGAGACAGAGAATGAGGCTTTGAGCGTTGTCTTGCGGGAAAAGGGGCTTTTGTGTCAGGAGAATGGGATTCAGTGGACCTGTATGGTAGATGGCAGTCTGCTGGACTTTATGAAGACCGTAGATCTTTACACCCTGTTTGGAAATGCACTGGACAATGCCATAGAGGCTTGCAGTAAGATAGAGGATGCCCAGAAAAAGGTCATTTCGGTGACGGTCCTACGGCGTGCCGGGATCGTTACGATTGAGATAGAAAATTATTATGATGGTTCTTTGCAGGAAGAAAACGATCGTCTGCTCACCAGCAAAGCGGATAAACATCTGCATGGCTTTGGCATGGAGAGTATGCGTCATACGGTGGAAAGTTATGGCGGCAGTTTCCAGTATGAGGCAAAGGATCAGGTCTTTCGCGTGACCATGCTCTTTGCGGGCAGATAGATGACAGATTAGGAAGAGAAAATGCAGTTTAGGCAGGAAATGCCAAATGTCAAAATACATTTACTATAATGCCCTTATCAGGACGAAAAACAGGTCTTTGTGCCTGTTTTTTCTTTTCTAAGGAGGGTTAAAGTTTATGAGCAAAGACAAGAAACAAAAGATCAGACGTCCGCACCAGACAAGGCGAACGGTAGGCATGGTCTTGGCATGTGTATTCCTGGCAGTGGTCATTGCGGCAAATGTGGCAGTGAGCATGCTGGGCGATGTCATGAATTCTTATCTGGGAAGCAGTACCGTGGATGCGGAGAGTATGGAGAGCGCGGCAAAATCAGCAAGAAAATTGTCCAAGGAAGCAGAAAAGGACAGTGCAGTCCTTTTGGAGAACAAGGACAATACCCTGCCACTTTCTTCTGATGTGACAAAGGTCAATGTATTTGGCTGGGCAGCGACGAACTGGCTGGGCGGTGGTTCCGGTTCCGGTGGTGTTGCACAGGTCAAGACCGACTTTTTGAAGGCATTGGAAAAGCACGACATTGCCTACAATGAGGATCTGATCAAGATGTATCAGGATTTTCAGGAATCGCGTGAGTATGATCGTACGCTTGGGGCATGGCCGGAGCAGACAGCGCGTCTGTATGAACCGTCCATCAATGACACGAACTACTATTCACAAGACCTTTTGGATGAGGCTAAGGCATATTCTGATACTGCCTTTGTTGTGATCGGTCGGTGGAATGGCGAGAGTAATGATGCGACACAGAAGCAGTACAAGCGCACGACAAAAGATGGGGATATCATTACCGATGAGACAAAGACACAGTTGGAGTTTTCAACTGAGGAGATCGACCTTTTAAATTATGTGGCTGACAATTACGAGAATGTGATCGTTGTCCTCAATACCGGAAATGTCATGGAACTGGGACAGATCCAGAGCATTGCAGGCGTGGATGCCTGTGTCATGGCAGGACTTACCGGTACCTATGGTGCAGAGGTATTGCCGGACCTGATCTGGGGGCAGGACTCTTTTTCAGGAAAGACAGCAGATACCTGGGCATATGATATGGCGACGGCAGCAAGTTACGCCAATGCTGCTGAAAATGGTGTAGGAGCATATACCGATGCGGATGGACTTTATCCGGCAAATGGAACATCAAACGGAAATCTGGGTGAGGATTATCAGTATGAGCAGGTATCTTATGTAGATTATGCCGAAGGCATCTATGTGGGCTACAAGTGGTATGAGACTGCAGATACCGAGCATTATTGGGATGATGTGACAAATGAATACGGCAATGGCTATGAGGGCGTTGTGCAGTATCCGTTTGGTTATGGTCTTTCTTACACAGACTTTTCATGGGAAGTGACAGAGGCACCGGAAAACGGCAAGACCATCACAGATGCAGATACGCTGACCTATAAGGTCAAGGTGACTAATACCGGAAAAGTTGCCGGAAAAGATGTGGTAGAACTCTATTACAATCCGCCATATACACAGGGTGGTATTGAAAAGGCATCGGTCAATCTGGCTGCGTTTGCCAAGACAAAGGTATTGGAACCGGGCGAAAGTCAGGAAGTGACTTTGACGGTATCGGTAGCGGACATGGCTTCTTATGACTGTTATGATGCCAATGACAATGGCTTTAAGGGATATGAACTGGAAGCAGGTGATTATGTCTTGAGCCTTCGTACCAATGCACATGAAGTGGCAGATGGTGACGGCATGACGACCACTCTTTCGGTAGCAGATACGATCTGTATGGATAAAGATGCTGTCACAGGACAGGAAGTTTCCAATAAATTTACCGGCGAGGATGCGATCGATGGTGTCAGTCTGGATGGACAGGATTCCGACCAGAACATTACTTATCTGACAAGATCTGATTTTGCGGGAACCTTCCCGGCAGAAAATGTGGATACCAGAGCCATGACCGATAATGTGAAGGCATTAAATCTTTACACCGAGGATATGGCAAATGCTTGGATCGATGATTCCGATAAAGATATTACGACCGGAAAAGACAATGGACTTCTTTTGACCGAAGATGGACAATTGACCGAACTTGGCTATACGCTGGGCTTGGATCCGGACAATGAACAGTGGGAAGACCTTTTGGATCAGGTGACCATCAAAGAGATGGAAGAATTGGTAAACCACGCTTACGCACATACCGGAGAGGTTAAGAGTGTTGGAAAGCCTTCTACCTCAGATCAGGATGGACCGTCCCAGATCGGTGGATTCTTTGGAAATACCAAGAGTACCGGTTTCCCAAGCAGTTCTACGCTGGCTTGCAGTTGGAATGCAGATCTCTTTGAAGAAGTTGGACTTGCCATTGGTAAGGAAGCCGCTGCCAGTGGAGTGCAGGGCTGGTATGCACCGGCAGTCAATATCCATCGCAGCCCATTCAATGGTAGAAACTATGAATACTATTCAGAGGATGCCCTGCTTTCCGGTACGGCTTGCGGTAATACCGTTGCAGGAGCAAAACATGCAGGTGTCTATTGCTTTGTAAAGCACTTTATCTGTAACGATGGTGAGTCTTACATTTACCGAGACAGTGTTTATACATGGATGAGTGAACAGGCATTGCGTGAGATCTATTTAGAGCCGTTCCGTATGTTGGTCGAAGAATACGGTGCAACCGGACTGATGACCTCTTATAACCGTATCGGTGCTGTATGGGCAGGTGGAAGCCAGGCACTTTTGACAGGCATCCTGCGTGACGAGTGGAACTTCCCGGGGGCAGTCATTACAGATTACTGCGATCATCACGATTATATGAACGGTGATCAGATGCTACGTGCCGGCGGAGATCTGTGGATGGATGGTATCGTCAGCGGCGAGATGCAGTATGAGACATCATCCAATTCCTACAAGCAGGCATTGCGTCAGGCAACCAAGCATGTCCTTTATATGTATGCAAATGCTTTGGCTGAAAATGTAAATTATGCAAACCAGATCGGTGATGACAGTATGGTCAGTGCGATTGGAAACAACAGCACGGTCGTAAATAAGATCCTGATCGTCTTAGACATTCTGGCGGCTGTATTTATGGTACTTGGTATCGTAGGTGTGGTAAAAGACCAGAAGTTGAAAAAAGAAATGCAAAAATAAAACACCACTTTTAAGGAAACGTTGCTAAACAATTAAGTTTCCCGAAAAGTACAAGAAATCCTATTGCGTGACTTAGGCAGACTCCCTTACTATAGATGAGGAGTTTACGAAAGAGGAGCGCAATAGGATTTTTTATGGAAAAGTTAAAACCTAAATTTTTTACAACGATTAAAGATTATTCAAAGGAGCAGTTTATTAAGGATCTGATCTCTGGTATTATCGTGGCGATCATCGCCCTGCCGCTGTCTATCGCCCTGGCACTGGCTTCCGGGGTGACGCCGGAAAAAGGTATTTACACCGCGATCATTGCCGGATTTCTGGTGTCCTTTCTGGGAGGCTCGAAAGTGCAGATTGCCGGACCGACAGCGGCTTTTGCGACCATTGTTGCCGGTATTGTGGCAAAAAGCGGTATGGACGGTCTGATCGTCGCCACCATCATGGCGGGTATCCTGCTGATCTTGATGGGCCTGTGCCGTCTGGGAGCCCTGATCAAATTTATCCCATATACCATTACGACCGGATTTACCGCTGGTATTGCGGTGACACTCTTTATCGGGCAGATCAAGGATTTCTTAGGACTTACCGTGGTAAGTAAGGAACCGCTGATCGACACCGGAGATAAATTTATCGCCTATATGAAGGCGTTGCCTACGATCAATGTTCAGGCATTTTTGGTAGGTATGATCTGCATCGCCATTTTGATCCTTTGGCCAAGACTGGGAAAGGTCAGTGTCATTCCGGCGTCTCTGATCGTCGTTATTGTCTCGATCCTTCTGGTGAAAGGTCTGCATCTGTCTGTCAATACCATCGGAGATCTCTATGAGATTTCCAATAAACTGCCAGAGTTTCAGATGCCACATATCACCTTCCGCCTGATCCAGAGTGAATTTAGTGACGCTCTTACGATCGCAATCTTAGCGGCGATCGAGTCCCTCTTATCGGCAGTTGTGGCGGATTCTATGATAAATGGCAGACACCGTTCCAATATGGAGTTGATCGCACAGGGCGTGGGAAACATCGGTTCGGCTCTGTTTGGCGGTATTCCTGCCACCGGTGCCATTGCCCGAACTGCGGCGAATGTGAAAAACGGAGGACGTACCCCGGTAGCCGGTATGGTACACTCTATCACGCTTCTGCTGGTCTTGGTTCTGTTGATGCCGTATGCAGCGCTGATCCCAATGCCTGCCATTGCAGCCATTTTGTTTGGGGTTGCCTATAATATGTGTGGTATCCGTAAGTTTGTCGATCTCTGCAAGACCGCTCCAAAGAGTGATATTGCAGTGCTGCTTACAACCTTTGTCCTGACCGTTGTCTTTGATCTGGTGGTTGCGATCGAGGTGGGAATGGTACTTGCCGCCATGCTCTTTATGAAGCGCATGAGCGATGTGACTTCGGTCGAAGGTTGGAAATATATTGAAGATGAGGATGATGATCCGGACAGTCTGTCCCTTCGTCATGTGCCGGACAAGGTGCGTGTCTATGAGATCAGCGGACCTATGTTTTTCGGTGCGGCAGATAAGATTTTTGACATTACGGTGGATGAACGCGATAAAGTCTTGATTCTTCGTATGCGGAGTGTGGGAGCCATTGACGCGACGGCACTACATTCATTAGAGCAGTTGCAGACGGATTGTGAGAAAAAGGGAATCCGCCTGATCTTATCCCATACCAATGAACAGCCGATGCACATGATGGAGAAGGCTGGCTTTGACAAGCGTATTGGCAAGGAATATTTCTGTAAACATATTGATGATGCACTGGCTTTGGCGGAGCGCATCGCAGCCCAATAGAATAGAGACATACCATAAGCCTCATGTCGTCAGTAAAAACTGATGGCATGGGGCTTTTTTACGTCAAAGGGGGCGGGTGGCATATAGGGCGGGGAGGACACAGGGGAGGGGCAGG
>CAVGHS010000051.1:0-14723 GCA_963629085.1 bacterium | reverse complement strand
CAAGGCTTACTTTTTTATCTGAAACCGGACATTTCCAAGATCAACGGATCTGTCATTGTTGCTGCCATGAACCAGGCATTTTTCACGCTTTCCACCGGTATGGGAAGCATGGCGATCTTTGGTAGTTATATCGGAAAAGGCCGTACCCTCATGGGAGAAGCCCTGCATGTCATCACACTGGATACTCTGGTCGCTTTCTTAGCAGGCGTTATCATCTTCCCGGCATGTTTTACCTATGATCTGGAAGTTGGCGCCGGACCAAGCCTTTTATTTGATACCATGGCAACCGTCTTTAACAATATGCCCGGTGGACGCATCTGGGGATCCTTATTCTTTTTGTTTATGATCTTCGCCGCACTCTCCACGGTACTTGGTGTCTGTGAAAATATCCTTGCCATGGTCCGAGAACTGACCGGCTGGTCAAGACCAAAGGGAAGTCTGGTCTGTGGAATCATCGTCTTTTTGCTGGCACTTACAACAGCACTCGGATTTAATGTCCTGCACTTCCAGCCATTTGCAGAAGGAACCACTTGGATGGACTTTTGGGACTTTATCGTTTCTACCAATATACTGCCGCTGGGTTCTCTCGTCCTCGCCCTCTTCTGTTGTCATAAATTTGGCTGGGGCTGGGATAATTTCTTCAAGGAAGCCAATACTGGTGTCGGTCCTAAGATGAAGAACTGGCAAAAGCCGATCTTTACCTTCGTGGTACCTGTGATCATCGCCATCATTTATATTTATGGCATTGCGACTTTTTCTTGGAAGTAAATATTTCTATATAGTAATAGGGCTGGCATGAAAAATGCCAGTCCTATTATTCGTCTTACTCATCCACTAATGCTTTCAACTGCTCCAGATCCAGCCATGCATTTTCATCCTGTGCTGCTTCTTCAGCTTCCTGTAATTTCAACAAAAGTTGTTCCTCTTCCTTATCCATATCTACAACCCCATCTACTATTATTTTTATAATTTCATTTTATAGCGTCGCACATAAATTTCTAATCTATCTTCTTACCCTCCCGCAAATAATAGATCGTCGGCACGACCACCATGGTCAGTATGGTAGAAAAGAGCAGTCCGAACAATAGTGTTACCGCCATCGGTGCTGACATTGGATCCTGTGATACGATCAACGGT
Organism: bacterium; assembly: GCA_963629085.1. Classification (GTDB taxonomy): domain Bacteria; phylum Bacillota; class Clostridia; order Lachnospirales; family Lachnospiraceae; genus Pararoseburia. Next base: position 13,586 of record CAVGHS010000051.1, on the reverse strand, counting down.
ACCAGACCGATACAAGTCGTGACACTGGAGATCATGATCGGGCGGAATCTTGCCGCCACTGCACTGCGGCAGGCTTCCATGACGCTCTCGCCATTCCTGCGTTTCTCGTCAATGACCTCGATCAAAAGGATACCATTGTTGACCACAATACCAAAGAGGGCAACGATACCAAGAAGCGCCATAGCCTGAATATTCATGTTTAAGATCCATAGACCAAAACAACAGCCGATCAGAGACAATGGTATGGAGGTCAGAATATTGAGCGGCTTTCCAAAATCCTTAAACTGCAAGAGCAGGATAATGTATATGATCAAGATTGCCACACCTGCCGCCTTGATCAGGTTATTCAGAAGCGACATCATATTACTCATTTCGCCCTGCTCTACAATGGTCACATTGTCCGTATCCATTTTTGACAGATAATTCTTTTCAAACTGTGACTCGATCGTGCCGGATACATAGCCGGATTGCACGCTGGACAAGACCTTGACATAACGCTTTCCATTATAATGATTGATCAGCGGAACCATGGGCTCTAATGTAATATCCGCCACCTGTCCCAAAAGAACGTGGGTATCACTGACAGAGCCGGAGATCGGTAGATTTTTCAGTTGTTCCAGACTATCCACTTTTGCCCGGACAACAATATCCATCTCGTCTTCTGCCCCGGTATAAGTGGATGCCGTTGCTCCCATCAGACTGGTATTGAGCTGTTTTACCACATCATATTTTAAAAGTCCATAACTGGATAGTCTCTCACTGTCCAGATTGACCTTATACTCATACTGGGCATTGACCTGGGTATCGCGCACATTTGTCGTTCCTTCCACAGAGGATAATCCCTCAACCATCTGCGCAGCCAAACTATTGAGTTGATCTGTATCATCCCCGGATATGGTATAAACGATCTTGTCATCCGCCGGCATAGAGTATTCCAGACATTTGACCTCGATCGTTGCACCCGATACCCCGGCATTGATCTCTTCCTGCAATTTCTTGGCGGCTTTTTCTGTATTTCCTACTTTTTTCAGAGCATCTTCATCCAATTCGACCATAATACGTCCGGCATTGTCGGCATCACTCATGGATGGCACGGACAGGAAGAAACTTGGCAGACCGCCGCCTACCGATGAAGTATAGTGATCCACCAGGGCATCCTGTTCCAAAATCTCCTGTACCTGATCCATGACCTTGCCGGTCGTCTCCAGATTCATGGTCTCGCCACTGACATCAATGTAGATGACAGACTTGGATGCGTATGGGAAAAACTGCATCCCAAGTTGGGTGACCAAAAGGGCTGCTACGCCAAGCGTTGCAAAAGAAAGTATCAGCGTCCGTTTCGGATACCGAAGTCCGATTCCAAGCAGACGATCAAAAAATCCATGTACCGGATTTGGCTTTTGATCGTCTTTTTTCTTTTCCGGTTTGAAGAAGAAATACGCCAAGACCGGAATACCACACATAGCCATCAGATAAGAAGCAACCAAAGAGGTGATGACCACAGTCGGTATCGTCCCTGCCACCTGTCCAACAACACCCGGCAGAAAATAAATAATCCCAAAAGTCACGATGGTCGTCAGGGTACTGGTAAGCACAGGCAGCCATGTCTCTTTGACACCACCGATGATCGCCTCCTCTTTCTCCTGACCGGCATTCATACGCTGCTGGATCGCCTCGCTGATCACGACCGCATTATCTACCAAGATACCAAGACTGACGATCAATGCTGCGATCGAGATAAACTGAAACTCGATATTTAACAGATACATGACCGTAAAAGTCACCAGAATACTGATGGGCAGGGCTGTACTGATCACAAGCGCATTGCGGATACCAACGCCGATCAGAACCACGACCATGATAAGTAAAATACTCTCGATCAGATTCAGGATAAAGCCATTGATATTGTCACTGATAGCCTCCGGCGCATACATGACTTCATGAAAGATCAGATCGTCCGGCAAATGCTTCTTTAGTTTTGTGATCTGACTGCGGACATCTTTTCCAACATTTACCGCATTGACACCATCATCAAATTTGCCGACCAAGAGAATGCAATCCTTGCCATCCTGTTCAAAATACTTATCACTGGTATTTTCCACATAGACATTTGCCACATCCTTTAACTTTACAAAGGAAAGGCTGTCATCCGCGCCGCCGATCACCGTATTTTCAATGTCCGACAGACTGGTAAAAAGTCCATCACTGGTCACCGTGACCGTACCGGAATCATAGGCAATACTCCCCGCCGGAATGTTGAGGTTCTGTGCCTGCATCAAAGATAAGATATTTTCAATGGAAACATTGTAAGACTGTAATTTCTGGATGTCGGCTTCCACGACGACCTGCTTGGTACTCTCCCCTACAATCGAAACCGAAGCCACATGATCCACTGCCTCCAGTTGATCCTTGATCGTATCCGCATAGGCAACCAATTCTTCCGCAGAATAGGTATCGCTCGACAAACTGATGATAAACTGATTCTTTGATACCAGATCTGTGTTGACCGTACTCGTCTGACACATATCCGGCAGGTCACTCTGCGCATCCGACACACATTCACGCAGTTTGGACTCCACCTGATCGATGGTCACATCTGTCGTATAATACACAATTATGGCGCTGGCAGATTCCATACTCATACTGGTGGTATAATCCACATGTTCCAACGCTCCGATCGCATCTTCCAATTTATTGGTCACATATTCTTCTACTTCTTCCGGTGATGCTCCCGGATAAATGGTCGTTACCAACGCGACCGCAATGGACGTATCTGGATTTTCCTGTTTGGGTACCAGATAATAAGAAATCCCCCCGATCAAAACAATGATAGCCAGAAAGAACACGACAATATAGCGGTTATGTAATAAGCCTTTTGTTAATTTATCCATACCAGGCCCCCTTATTCTGCCTTTTCATAGGACACAGCACTACCGGTACGGATCAGTTTCATGCCCTCGCAGATGATCTTATCCCCTGCTTTTGTGCCCTCGACCAGTACCTGATCGTCACTGATCTCCTCTATCTGCACATATTCACGTTTTGCCCTGCCATTTTCGACAATATAAACATAATCATTGCCATCATTTAAAATGACAGACAAGGGAAGCCAGATACCGATCCGCTCACCGATATTGATCTTGACGGTCGCCAATTCTCCCAGATAAATATCCGGATCCGCCACATCCACCGAAACATTGGTCGCATAAGTCCTGGTATTCTCATCCGGGATCACATCCACATTTTTGATATTGCCGGTAAATTCCTTATCCCCAATGCTGATCTGCGCTGCCATACCTGCCGTAAGGGTGGCAACATCAGACTGGGAAATGCCAAAGTTGATGACAACATCATGGGTTGCCAAAACTACCGCCGGCATGATCGGTGTAGAAACACTGCCCTCTGTCGCAGAAACATTGACCACATAGCCTGCCTTTGGTGCGGTAAGCGTACATTTGTCTACCGCACTCTGCGCCTTTTCTACATTGTCTGCTGCATTGTCATAGGCTTCGTTGGCATTATCCAAGGCATCCCGCGTAGAATCCAAGCGCTCCTTCTGCGCCTTTGCCTCATCCGAATCCGCCCCTTCTTTTGCCTTTTTATCATAGGCTTCCTGGGCACTGTCAACATTGCGCTGATAGACCTCCAGTGTGCTTTGCGCAGAATCCAGTTCCAACTTGGTAGAGTAATACTCGGTATTGGTCTCCGGCATATTACCAAGGCTGCCGTTTCCCGGCTTGTATTGTGACATACCATCCAACTTACTCTTGAGGGCATCCACCTTTTTTTGTTGCTCATCCCTTCTGGCTATGGCATCGTTTAAATTTTCCAATTCACGTTTGGTGCCACAGGCTGTTGCATAGTCCTCCTGCGCATTTTCATAAGATTCCTGTGCATTCTTTCTGGTCTTGTCCGCATATTCCAAAGTCCGATTGGCACTGTCCAACTGATCCTTGGCATCCCCGGCATCCATGGTACAGAGCACCTGTCCCTCTGCCACTTCCTGCCCCTGCTCTACATTGACACTTTCAATCGTACCGACCGTCTCAAACGTGCACTGGATGGTCTCCTCCGGTTGCACAAGTCCCGTATAAGAAAGCGTCACATCACTGCCGGTCTCGCCTGCCTCCATGACCTTGACCTGATAGACCTTTTCCGCCACCTGTTCTTCCCTTTGTTTCTGCTTGCGGATAACCACGATAAAAGCGATCGCCACAGCCAAGGCCACGATCAAAAAAACCGCCCAGACTTTTTTATTTTTCAGTATATTTTTCCCTTTTTCCATAGTAGATCTCCTGCCTTTTTCTTACTTTAATTTTAAAGCATAGCGCCTATCTTTTACAAGAAAGGACCGTATTTTCAATTCTTAAATTTTTATAAATTAAACCACGGGCGGGCTTTTTACCATGCATGGGGTACATATTAAAATACCGACCGCACATCGTCATCTTCTGACTCTGCACAGCCGGTATCTTCTTTTTGTAAATCTAAATTATAAATTGGAATATCCCATCAGATATTCATCTACTTCTCTGGCACAGTCACGTCCCTGTCGGATTGCCTTAACAACCAGGGACTGCCCTGTATGCATATCACCTGCGGTAAAGATCTTATCCACAGAAGTCGCAAACTTTCCTGTCTCCGTAGCAACATTGGTTCTGCCGTCCACCTTTACCTTAAAAGCATCGGTCACATAAGACTGGCTTCCCAAAAATCCGGCGGCGATCAGCACCAGTTGACATGGTACTTCTTTTTCCGTGCCATCCACCGGTACCATCATGCGTCGCCCGGTCTTTTCATCTGTCTTGGATTCCAGACTGACAAGGACTACACTCTTTAAGTTGCCGCTACGGTCTTTCTTGAATTCCTTGACCGTCGTTGTGTAAATACGCGGATCATGTCCAAAGACAGCGATCGCTTCCTCCTGACCATAATCTGTCTTGCAGACCAGCGGCCACTGTGGCCAAGGATTGTTCTCCCTCCTCTCATCCGGTGCTTTCGGCATCATTTCCAACTGTGTGATAGACTTGCAGCCATGACGCATACAGGTACCTACACAGTCATTACCGGTATCACCGCCGCCGATCACGATCACATCCTTATCCTTTGCAGAGATAAAGGTCCCTTCTTTCAAGCCATTATCCCACAGGCTCTTGGTCGTAGAGGTCAGAAAATCTACTGCAAAGTAAATGCCTTTTGCCTCTCTGCCCGGTGCCTGAATGTCTCTTGGATTGGATGCCCCGCAGGCTAAGATCACAGCATCATATTCTGCCAAAAGTTCTTTTGGCTTGATGTCTTTGCCGACATCCACATTGGTCTTAAAACTGATACCTTCTGCTTCCATGACAGCGATCTTACGGTCAATGATCTGCTTTTCCAGTTTCATATTTGGAATGCCATAACGGAGCAGACCGCCCACACGGTCATTTCTCTCATAGACCGTCACGGCATGTCCTCTGGAATTGAGTTGATCTGCAGCTGCAAGACCGGACGGACCGGAACCGATGACCGCGATCTTTTTACCGGAACGGTTGACCGGTGGTTTTGCATCTGCCAGTCCGTGTGCATAAGCATATTCAATGATGGCACGCTCATTTTCCCTGGTCGTGACCGGATCTCCGTTCAACCCGCAGGTACATGCTTTTTCGCAAAGTCCCGGGCATACACGACAGGTAAATTCCGGGAAATTACTGGTTTTATGCAGGCGCAGATATGCCTGCTCCCAGTTTCCATGATAGACCAGATCGTTCCACTCCGGTATCAGGTTGTTGAGAGGACAACCGGAAGTCATCCCCTTGATCGTCATACCTGACTGGCAGAAAGGAACACCACAGTCCATACAACGTGATCCCTGTCTCTGCTGTTCTTCTGTTGAAAGTGAAATATGAAACTCGTTAAAATTCTTGATTCTCTCTTTTGCGTCGATCGCCTGTGACTCCTGACGCTCATATTCTAAAAATCCTGTTGCTTTTCCCATTGGTATCTCCTTTCCTTACTTTGTCAAAGCGTTGAACGCTTCGATCTGTGCCTGCTCACTGCTGAGTCCTTTTTCTTCCATCTGGACAATGGTCATCATCATCTTCTTGTAGTCGTGAGGCACGATCTTCTTGAATTTCGGCAGATACTGACTAAAGTTATCAAATATCTCCTTGCCCTTCTTGGAATTGGTGTAAGCAACATGTTCCGTAATGATCTCCTTCAACTCCAGAACATCATACTTATCTGTCACCGGCTCCAAAGATACCATGGTCTTATTGAGTTTTCGGTAAAGGGATGCATCTTCATCCAGTACATAGGCGATGCCGCCGCTCATACCGGCAGCAAAATTCTTTCCGGTCTGTCCTAAGACTACGACACGTCCGCCGGTCATGTATTCACAACCGTGATCGCCACAGCCCTCTACGACCGCAGTCGCGCCAGAATTTCTGACACAGAAACGCTCTCCTGCCACACCGTTGATAAAGGCTTTACCACTGGTTGCACCGTAAAGTGCCACATTACCGATAATGATATTTTCATCTTCTTTATAAGTTACACCTGTTGGCGGATAGACCACTAACTTTCCGCCGGAAAGTCCCTTGCCAAAGTAATCGTTACTGTCGCCGACCAGTTCCAGTGTCAGTCCCTTTGGAATAAAGGCACCAAAACTCTGTCCACCGGCACCGTTACACTGTACCGTAAAGGTATCCTCCGGCAAAGATTCGCCAAAACGTCTGGTGATCTCCGCGCCAAAGAGGGTTCCTACGGAACGATCGGTATTGGTCACATCAATCTGTACGCCCTTTTTGCTTCCGCTTTCCAAAGCGTCCTTAAACTGCTTCAAAAGGATCTTTTCGTCCACCGTCTTTTCCAACTGGAAGTCAAATGCATTTTTCTTGTTGTAGCAGATCTTTCCTGCATCCTTGGCATATGGATTGTCCAAAATCGCAGAAAGGTCGATCTTTGCGTATCTGCCCTGTTTTGCACTCTCTTTCACTTCCAAAAGATCCGTACGTCCTACCAGTTCATCTACGCTGCGCACGCCAAGTTTTGCCATATATTCACGCAGTTCCTGTGCGATAAAGCGCATAAAGTTGACAACATATTCCGGTTTTCCGGTGAAACGCTTACGCAGTTCCGGATTCTGGGTCGCAATACCGACCGGACAGGTATCCAGATTGCAGACACGCATCATCACGCATCCCATGGTAACCAATGGTGCTGTCGCAAATCCATATTCCTCAGCACCAAGCATGGCAGCGATCGCAACATCACGACCACTCATGAGTTTACCGTCTGTCTCAATGACAACCTTGTTGCGCAGTCCGTTCATCGTCAGGGTCTGGTGTGCTTCTGCCAGTCCAAGTTCCCATGGAAGTCCGGCATTGTGGATAGAACTTCTCGGTGCAGCACCGGTTCCTCCGTCATAACCGGAGATCAAAATAACCTGTGCTCCCGCCTTTGCTACACCGGAAGCAACGGTTCCGACGCCCGCCTCGGAAACCAATTTTACAGAAATTCTGGCATCTTTATTGGCATTTTTCAGATCATAGATCAACTGTGCCAGATCTTCGATCGAATAAATATGTGGTGGCGGCGAGATCAAAGATACGCCCGGTGTGGAAAGTCTTGTCTTGGCGATCCAAGGGTAAACTTTCTTGCCCGGCAGATGTCCGCCTTCGCCCGGTTTTGCTCCCTGTGCCATCTTGATCTGGATCTCCTTGGCACTTACTAAGTAACGGCTGGTAACACCAAAGCGACCGGATGCTACCTGCTTGATGGCAGAGCAACGGTTCTTTCCGTCCTTGCCGATGGTAAGACGTTCTTCTTCCTCACCACCTTCACCGGAATTGGACTTTCCATGCAGCATGTTCATGGCGATCGCCATGGTCTCATGTGCTTCCTTGGAGATAGATCCATAGGACATGGCACCTGTCTTAAATCGCTTTACGATTTCATCTACCGATTCGACTTCATCAATGCTGATGCCCTTTTTCGGGTATTTGAAGTCTAGAAGTCCACGCAGGTTCATGACCGTATCGTCCTCTTTATTGACAAGTGAGGTATATTCCTTAAAGGTATCATAGTCGCCGGTTCTGGTAGACAGTTGCAGCAAATGGATGGTCTGTGGATTATACAGATGTTCTTCCTTGCCACTGCGCATCTTGTGCGCGCCCTTGCTGTCCAAAGTATTATCCGTATGCAGATCCAATGGATCAAATGCCTGCGAATGCAGCATTTCTACATCCTTTTGGATGTCCTCGATGCCGATACCGCCGATACGGCTGACCGTTCCCTTAAAGTAACGGTTTACCACATCCTCATTAATACCGATGGCTTCAAAGATCTTTGCACCCTGATAAGACTGGACGGTCGAAATTCCCATCTTGGATGCGATCTTGATGATGCCGCTGATAACGGCTTCATTATAAGAATCTACCGCCGCATAGTAATCTTTATCGAGCATATTGAGGTCGATCAGTTCCTGGATACTCTCCTGTGCCAGATATGGATTGATGGCAGAAGCGCCATAGCCCAAGAGTGTTGCAAAATGATGCACCTCTCGCGGTTCTCCACTCTCTAAGATCACAGAAAGGCTTGTCCTCTTTTTGGTCTGTACCAGATACTGCTGTAAAGCAGAGACTGCAAGCAGGGATGGGATGGCCACATGATTTTCATCCACACCACGGTCAGACAGGATGATGATATTGGCACCCTCTCTGTGCGCACGATCAGCCTCTACATAAAGGTGATCGATGGCTTTTTCCAAAGAAGTGTTCTTATAATATGTGATCGGGATAGTCTCTACCTTAAATCCCTCCACATCCATATTTTTGATCTTGAGCAGGTCGGTATTGGTCAGGATCGGATTGTTGATCCGCAGCATCTTACAGTTTTCTTCTTTTTCCTCTAAGACATTGCCGCTCTCGCCCAGATAGATGGTCGTGGATGTCACGATCTTCTCACGGATGGAGTCGATCGGCGGATTGGTCACCTGGGCAAACAACTGCTTGAAATAGTTAAAGAGCGGCTGGTGCTGGTTGGAAAGGACTGCCAGCGGTGTATCAATACCCATGGCTCCGATGCCCTCTGCCCCATTTAAAGCCATCGGCAGGATGGAAGTCTTTAAGTCCTCGTAAGAATAACCAAAGGCTTTCTGCAACTTGGCGCGTTCTTCCTTTGTATGGTTTGGTACACGTTTATTCGGGATCTTTAAGTCATGCAGATGTACCAGGTTCTTGTCCAACCACTCACCATACGGCTGTTTGGTCGCATAAGCGGTCTTTAATTCATCATCATCGATCAGGCGTCCGGCAACGGTATCTACCAGAAGCATCTTGCCCGGCTTTAAACGATCCTTTGATAAGATCCTGCTCTCATCGATCGGCAGTACACCAACCTCAGAAGAAAGGATCAGATAGTCATCCTTGGTCACATAATATCTGGATGGACGCAGACCGTTTCGATCCAGAACCGCCCCCATAATATCTCCATCTGAGAAAAGAATAGATGCCGGTCCGTCCCATGGCTCCATCATAGTCGCATAATACTGGTAAAAATCCTTGCGTTCCTGATTCATTGCCTGATTGTTGATCCAAGGCTCCGGTATTGTCATCATAACGGCAAGTGGCAGTGGCAATCCATTCATTACCAGAAATTCCAAAGTATTGTCAAGCATTGCCGAGTCAGAACCGGAAGTATTGACAACCGGTGTGATCTTAGAAAGTTCTGTCTCTAAGAACTCGGAGTACATCGTCTCTTCACGGGAAAGCATACGGTCTGCATTTCCCTTGATCGTGTTGATCTCTCCATTATGTACGATAAAACGGTTTGGATGCGCCCTCTCCCAACTTGGATTGGTGTTGGTCGAGAAACGGGAATGCACGATAGCGATCGCAGACTCATAATCTTCATCATGCAGATCGGTAAAGAAGGTGCGCAACTGTCCTACCAAAAACATACCCTTATATACGATGGTACGGCTGGAAAGTGAAACCACATAAGTATTCTCACAGGTCTGCTCAAATACACGTCTTGCCACATACAACTTACGGTCAAAATCAAGCCCTACCTTGACATCTGCCGGCTTTTTCACAAATCCCTGCATGATATAAGGCATACAGTCGATCGCTTTCTTTCCCAGAACCTTGGGATTGGTCGGTACATCTCTCCATCCCAAGAATTCCATGCCTTCCTTTTCCACAATGATCTCAAACATTTTCTTTGCCTGATTGCGGTTCAACTCATCCTGTGGAAAAAAAAACATACCTACACCATAGGTCCTCTCTTCCCCAAGATCTATGCCAAGATTTCCTGTAATCTTGCTAAAGAACTTGTGTGACACCTGCAACATGATACCAACACCATCGCCTGTCTTTCCCTCAGCGTCCTTGCCGGCTCTATGTTCCAGATTCTCTACGATCTTTAGAGCATCTGACACTGTCTGATGTGTCTTGATCCCTTTCATACTGACAACAGCACCGATACCGCAGTTATCATGTTCAAATTCCTGTCGATATAAGCCCGTCTTCTGATTCTTATTCTCCATCGTATCCATCCTCTCTGTAATTCTTTCCTTCCCGAAAATCCATCTGTCGCTAACTAATATACTCCTGCTTTTTACGTTTGTAAACAACTTTTTCATTTATATTATCTGATTATTCGACTCTTTGTAATTATTTGTAATATTATCTGTCTTTATATTTAATTTTTGCATCATTAAACACTTTTTGTGTGCTATGCAGATACATGTGTACGCGCAGAAAAACATTTCCCAGTATTTTACTATGCGGTCATTTACATCTTTCTACGATAGAAGCAGATTTTTTACAAAGACGATCAAAAGAGGATTCACATAGCATTCCAGATAAATGCCACTTGCCATCATGCCAAAGATTCCCAAGAGGTAGACAAAATATCGAGGCATGCTTTCCTTACTTTCCAATTCTCTCCGCCGGATAAATAGCCAATACAGATAGGCAAAGAGCATGCCATAGACGATCCACTGTGGAAATAGGGCTGCCGCACTCAGTACAAGGCCTTTCCACCCATATATCTTTAAGAAAGACATAAGAAAGATACCAAGCCAGGCACCGCCCAGCCCACTGACAAGATAATAAAGGAATTTACGCACACGGGTCAGCCCACATAAAGTCAACAATAGGAGAAGTTCACTTCTTCGTATAACAACATACCAAAAGAGATTTCTGCTGTCGCTGATATTGGAATCCAGTCGTTCCAGACAGATCCTGCTCCATCCCGCCACCTCTGCGATCTCCTCCCATAAGAAAAACCGTACCAATAGTAAGACAATAAAAAAAGACAAAAGAAAAACCCCTCTCTTGCTCCGCCAGCGATGCAGGCGAAAAGTCATAGGGAATTTCTTCTGTCTGTGATATGCATCATAATATGAATACTGCTTCATAAGGTTCTCACTCCCTGTCCAATTATCCTTATTCATCTTATGATACTGTATTTGATTTATGCTATTATCCTTGTGTAAGTCGTTTTACCTGATATGCCAAGATCGCCGAAACCGTCTTGGAATCCTGCATACGTCCGGCATAGATCTCTGTCAAAAGATCATCCATCTCCCATGCCTTGATCTCAATGGACTCAGCCTCATCCAAATGCTGTTGTCCCGGATGCAGACCGGTTGCAAGATACACATCAATAAATTCATCGCAAAAGGCAACGGTTGTCTTTAAGGAAATGAGGGGTTCGATCTGATCGCAAGTATATCCTGTCTCCTCCGTCAGTTCTCTTTTTGCACAAACCATGGTATCTTCCGTAACGGAATCTCTGGATCCTGCCGGGATCTCCCAAGTCATACGTTTTAGAGCATGACGATACTGATGTACCAGCACGATCTTGCCATCCGGCAAAACCGGGACCACTGCCGCCGCCCCTTTTCTATGGCTCACAAAATCCCATGCTTCCCTATGTCCGTTTGGCAGGCGCACAGTATCCGCATAGACATCCAATATAGAGCCCTTATATACCAGTTCTCTCTTTTCCACCTCTACATGTTCCATCATTCCCACTCCTTCATATAAGATTGTAAAAAAATAGTCAGCTTTCGCTGACTATTTTTTATTTTGCATAATCCGTTACTCTCGATTCACGAATTACATTTACTTTGATCTGTCCAGGATAATCTAATTCTGACTCAATTCTCTTAGAAATATCCCGCGCCAACAATACCATCTCTGCATCGTTGACCTGTTCAGGAACTACCATTACCCGAACCTCTCTACCTGCCTGAATAGCAAAAGATTTTTCGACTCCCTTAAATCCATCGGTAATCTCTTCTAACTGTTGTAATCTGTTTGAATATGCTTCTAATGTCTCGCGTCTTGCACCAGGTCTTGCTGCACTAATCGTATCAGCAGCCTGTACCAAGCATGCGATCAATGATTCCGGCTCCACATCGCCGTGGTGTGCCTCAACCGCATTGATAACGATTGGTGATTCTTTGTATCTCTTACAAAGTTCTGCACCTAGTTGTACATGTGTACCTTCCATCTCGCGGTCAACTGCCTTACCAATATCATGAAGTAAACCAGCACGTTTTGCAAGTCTGACATCCTCGCCGACCTCTGCTGCAAGCAAGCCTGCCAATTGTGCTACTTCAATAGAATGCTTTAAGACATTCTGACCATAACTGGTACGATACCGCATCTTACCAAGAAGTTTAACAAGTTCTGGATGTACGCCGTGAACACCTACTTCAAGTGTTGCAGCCTCACCCTCTTCACGGATCAAAGTCTCAACTTCTTTCTGAGCCTTCTCAACCATTTCCTCAATTCTAGCCGGGTGAATACGACCATCTACGATCAACTTCTCTAAGGCAATTCTAGCCACCTCACGTCTGACCGGGTCAAATGCAGAAAGAATAACTGCTTCCGGTGTATCATCAATAATCAGTTCTACACCTGTCAAAGTCTCAAGGGTACGGATATTACGTCCCTCACGACCAATGATTCTTCCCTTCATTTCATCATTCGGAAGCTGAACAACAGAGATCGTTGTCTCGGCAACATGATCTGCGGCACACTTCTGAATCGCAGTAACCACAATATCCTTTGCCTTCTTGTTTGCTTCCTCTTTTGCCTGCGCAACAGATTCTTTGATCAGTTTTGCAGTGTCAAGTTTAACATCTTCTTCAACAGTTTTTAAAAGTATTTCTTTCGCTTGTTCGGAGGTTAATCCTGAGATTCTTTCTAGTTCCTGTACTCTTTGCTGATTTAACTTCGCAACTTCTTCCTTCTGCTTGTTAACCGCACGTTCCTTGGCAGTATATTCAGCCTCACGCTTCTCAAGAGCCTCTAATTTCTTGTCCAGATTCTCTTCTTTCTGAAGCACACGATGTTCATTGCGCTGAATCTCTGCTCTACGCTCACGAATCTCTTTTTCGAGTTCATTCTTGGTCTTCATAGACTCTTCCTTTGCCTCTAAAAGAGCTTCACGCTTCTTGGTCTCTGCATTCTTGACAGCCTCGTCAATGATCTCACGGGCTCTGTCTTCTGCACTGCCAACTTTCTTTGCAGATGCCTTCTGGTAGGAAGCATTTGCAATGGCAAGAGACACCGGAACTGCAACGACTA
>CAVGHS010000050.1:0-14871 GCA_963629085.1 bacterium | reverse complement strand
AAATAAAATTGCAGAAAGTCTGTATGCAAATGACATTGCGAAACTGCAAACCACCTATAACGCTGTACTTAAAAGTGCCCTGCACCTTTGCATACATGTTCTCTGTAACGTAGAGAATCACGGCTTTCCTACCAGATAATCTCCTTCAGTCCGCTGCTAAGAAGTGATCTTCCGCAGATAGATACTAATATCGGCTCACACCATCCCCGACTCGCTCGACGTTCTCACCTCTGCGTACTGTCTTCCTCAACGCATTTGTCAAATCATATTTCGTTAAAAATTATACTTAGTGTAGATGTGTTTGTCAAGGATTGTGCCCACAAACTACTGATACTTTTCCAGGATCTTCTGTGATTTTTCGGAAAGTGTAAAATCTGGCTTGTCATTGATCCGATATGCCAAACTGCTGGTACTATTCTTGACATCTTGAAGCATCTGCGGTGTAGACAAAAGTGCATCCACGCATTTTTGATAGGAAGCCTGATCTCCTGCCTGCTGGTAGCGTTCTGCTCCCGCATCCATCATCATAATGTAATCATCGTAACACTCGGTACGATATTTCTGCACCTGTAAACTATGACGCTTGTAGGCTTCCACCTTGATATAGTCGCCTTTTTCTGCCTGACAGAGTGCCATCACGTCCAATGCCGGCGCATCATCGGCATACAACTGTAAGGCTCTCTTTGCCCTTGTCTCATACTCCTCCGCCGTCTGCGCGTCCAGCAGATACTTTTCCTGCGCCCGGATACTCCACGGATAGACAGATACCGATGCACCATAACTTCCAAATTCATACAAGACATTGCCCAGCCCCAGCCACAGACTGATAGCAGCAAACAAAAGACCGGAAGCGATCACAATCCCTTTTGTGCTTTTCTTCGTATCCAGATCCCAGACAATCTCTTTTCCTTCCGTCCAATTCATACACAAAAACACGATCCATAGGATAGAAAAATACTGTAGGTCAAATTCCATGATCATATGCACACCGATCAGAAGAAGCAGATCACGTTTCAGTCCCTTGGTATGTCGTATCTGATAAACAAACAACACGACAAAGCAAAGCAAGAATAAAATACCAAAATCCAATGCCATCTGCAGCCAATCATTGTGAACATAGGAAACGATATAAACACCGGTCTGAGTCTTACCCTGTATATAATAATATCCCATATAGCCCAGTCCCAAGGGGTGTGAAGCGATCAGACCGATCGCATCCTTCCAATATAAGATTCGCCCAAGGAGGGTGGAACTGGATAAGGATGTCGTCAAAAAACGACCTATACTATCCATTTTCCCGGTTGCCAGCACATAAGCAGCCACAGCGATCACCCCCGCCACAATCAAAATGCCATAGTATTTTCGCATTTCTTTTCTGCGCACCAGGATCACGAGAAGAACAAATGCCATAAGGAAAAATGTAGTTCGGCTGCCGGACCATAAGATACCGATCAGATAAATCACCGGATATAAGTATTTCTTTACCCGGTCTTTTTTATCCTTGACATCCGCGGTCAGACTCTGCCGGGTGCGGATCACAAATGCCAATAAAAGATATAAGGCAAAGGTATTGGCATATTGAAAAAAACCTCCCATTCTTCCATTGGAAAAGACAAGGTCAGCCGCACTTCCCATGGTAAACATCAAGGCACTGACAAGGGTCATAACTGCCGCCACTTCCGGCACCATGGTCAGAGACAAACTTTTTTCTTCGTCCGATAACTGCGTCAAAAGTAAAACCCAGATTGCCGCGCACAAGATACGCAGTGCACCATAAATCGCTTCTCCGTGCAGTATTCCTGTAAAAACAGATAGAATACTCAACACCAGCATAGCCAGACCGGCATAGACTGCCGGGTTCTTGTGTAAACGTATTTCCTGTTTTTGCCACACACATAGCAAAAGTACCACCAGGACGACTAAGGTCGACCACAAAATCCAGCACTCCTGCACTAGTCCGATAAGAAAAGGACATATGACCATCAGATAACAGATGGGACTGCCAAAAGGATCTATCTTTTTTTCTTTTATTTTTGCTTTTGCGTATTTTGACATAACGTTTCCTCTTTTAGGTCTAAAATAAGAGTTGCCGGTCAAATAACCGACAACTCCTTCATATCTGATGTGGGATTCACATTCTTTGTGTAATTATTTATTCACCCATTTTCGGAGCCTTAACTTTTGCAGGCTCCGTAGTATTTCCAGACTGTGTAGGTTCGATTGTTCCATTTGGAGCATCCGTTCCCTGTGATTTCACCTGCTGTGGTGTCATGGTAGCCTGTTTTACTGTAACTCCTGCATCTTTCTTAAAATCTGCAGGTGTAAGATTTGTTACGGAAATCATGATCGGTGAGTAGGAATTGAAAGAGAATGTTACACATCCATTCTCATCAATAAGAGCGAGATCTTTCATCTGCTCCCACTCGCCGGTTGTCATATTCAAATGGCTGACAATTGCAAGATGCCCCTTCATGTCGGATACCTTGTAGTCACCCTGATCCTGTAACTGTACCGTAACTTCTCCTGAAGATACTCCCTGTACATCGATCAATGTCTCGCCCTTTACCTCAACTTCTTTTGCCTCATCTTCCAATTTGGTCGTCAGAGTTGCATTGACAAAACTTTCTACCTTAGCACTCTGGTCGTATACCTTAGCCAGAACTTCTTTATCAGTGATCGGTGCTACCGTACCAGATCCGGCTGCCACCTTGGCATTTGCCTGCACCTTGCTACTGATCTCAGTTACCTTTTCTTCTACTGTCTTTGTCTCAACAACCTGCTTCGGATCCATATTGACCTTTGTAATGCTTATGTCAGCATCCTTCTTCAACCATTCGGCTTTCACACCTGTTGTATAAATGAATACCGGTGAGTAGGAATCAAATGAAAATGTCAGGCGGCAATTATCATCGATCAAAGCCACACTATTCATTCTCTCCCATTTATCGCTTGTCGCATTATAATGGTATACTACCGCTAACGTTCCCTGTATGCCGTCAACCTTAGTGTAGCCCTGATCAAACAACTGAACGGTAACTTCTCCCGAAGTGACTCCTTGTACGTCAACCAAAGTCTGACAAGTAACCCTAGGGGTGTTCGTATTACTCATCAATTTGTCAAAATCACAGGCACCATAAAGGAAAGACAAACTGCCTTCTCCTCCGAAATAATAGAACTTGTTCCGCAGATCAAATCCGCTTGCCAGTGCTTTCTTATCTGTCACTTTTGCAATCGTTCCCTGCCCTGCCACAATTCTTGCATTAGCATATACAGATTCTGAAAAATACTGTGCTTTTTCATCTTCTGTTAATTCCGGCACATAGGGACTGGCATTCTGCGCAAATGCCGTCATCGGCATGCCGATTACCATAATAGCCGCCAATAGCAATGCTATCATTTTTTTCTTGCTCTTCATCAACTTCCTCCTTATCTCCCACATGACATCAAATATTCACATTGAGTTTACCCCCCCCCGGGTATTTTGTCAACAAAATCTGAATTTTCTGTGAGATTTTTGTGAAGAGTGCATATTAAATTATTGGATCTCCACTTTCTTGATCGGCTCTACAAATTTTTGTGCATCCATGTAGAGTCTTTCACAAATTGATACCAAATCGATGTAATCCTCTACCACTTTATTTTGGTTTGCATATTGAACTTCAACGACAATATAACCATCGTCCCTCACTCCGTGCAAAGCCACTAATCTTTTTCATAAAATATACCAAGTTCCATCTGTAGCAAGGCATCCTCATCCACATGGTACTCGTCATAAGGATCGACATGAATATCCTGTCCCGGAATGCACAAGATGTTGCTCTCATCAAACTCTGCTTTCATTCCATACTTGACCAACTTCACATAATCTTTAGACGCAATATTCGTAGTCATATAACTCTCCAGATCCTGTGCAATCTCTGTGACCTTTGACAAATCTTCTTTCAGTGTTGCCTTTGCATTATGCACAAAGGCTTTAAAGAAGTCTCTCTGGCGCGCCATACGTTCCAGATTGGTTGCATTGCGGGTCGTGTCCCGAAAATGGACAAATTCATAGGACTCAGCCCCCATCAAATGCACCGTCTCACCCTCCTGATAGGTCAGCCACTCCGGTGTTTCCGGATGTCCTAAATAACTAGGAACAAGATAATCTCCCGACATAGTGATATCCACACCACCAATATCGTCTACCAGTGCTTCTATCCCGCCCATACTAATTGCCACATAATAGTCTATCGGAATTTTTAATAGTTCCTCTACACATTGTGTTGCCAGTTCTGCTCCCATTTGACTAGAAGTAGCATAACCATATTGTAGGCAGATCTGTGCATCCTCCGTCTTGTTTCCTTCTCCCAGAGACATATATTTCGCGCTGACATCTATTGTTGCCATTGTCTCTCGAGGAATGGTCAGTAACGTTATTTCCCCCGTACTAGTGTCAAGACTGATAAGGCAGATCATATCCGACTGTCCATTCTGACCAATCACATGATTTTCATTTTCAATCGCACCTCGCAGATCTATCCCCAGCACTAAAATGTTGATCATATCGTCTTTTTGATAGTAAGTTTCACCATCTACAACTATACCCCGCGTCACCCGTTTTTCCCCATCCTGATACAAGCACAGCAATGATACCAACAATACAATAAAGGCAATCAGAACCACTGCAATGCTCATCCGGGTTCTGCGATCAGCATAGGCGACTTGAGATGCTTTTCCATGCTTTTTACTTTTCATAAGTCAACGTATCTGTAAGATATCCAACTACAACAAACCTGTTGTCCTCCATATCTGACGGCATACAGGTAAAAAGTGTACATAGTCTGGTATCTTCTGCAATCTCAGTCTCTGTTTTATAATGACTGTATGCATTATCTAACTGTTGCAGATCATTGGTAAAATCTATATTTCCCTGTTCTGTTGAGAAACTATATTTGACCATCAAATGCTCATCATCAATACAACCTGCCGCAAATACCTTATAGGTATAACGGTGCTCCGGTGTGTAAATATAGAATTCATGATCCTGTGCAAAGAAATCGGCATCTTCAAAATCATGCAGGCTATGAAACATGGTTCCATTTTTCATATTATGTCCATACACGATCGTGTTGGTGTCGGTAAACTCTCCCGAATTAATCGGCTCAATATAAATGGATCCCGGCAATCCCTGCGTACCATCGATCTGATGATCTGCATAATATGCCGCATCATCTGCCCGTCTAAGGATCGGATAAGAAACATCCGTGTCTGGAACCTCCACATAGGCAACCACTTCCGGATTCACATCCCAATATATCTGAAAGTCAACAGGGCATTTTTTCGTTTTTCTTGTTTTTACATGCCTCACTACTGTAGTATCTGTCACATCTATTTCCGGACTAAGTGCCTTATACGCCACCAGCCCCACAACTATTACCACAAGCAGTGCAACTGCCAGACAGATGATCTTTTTCTTCTTATCTAGTTTCTTAAACTTTTTCATTTGCTTTTCCCCTTCTCGTTAGAATTACAGCGTATCGTCTTCTCCGTTCATATCAATGCCATACTGCTCGAAGAACTGCTGCATTTCCTCGTCATCCTCGAAATTATTCTGCATTTCTTCCTGCATCATATCCAAAAAGGCTGCGTTACTGAAAAGCAGTCCCCATGTGATCACTAAAAGCACCACAGAAATGGAAGCCGTCACAATACCGCCGATCGCCATGCCTTTTTTCTCACAGGTGACGATCTGGATCACACCAAAAACGATCGCCAGAATGGCTAAGATCACATTGACACCACTGCAAAAACAAAGCAGGGATATGATGCCAAGGACTAAGGATGCTACGCCAAATCCAACACTCAGTTTCTTGCCGCTTGGTCCCACCTGCGGTCCGGTCTGCCCGTTGGTATATGGATTGCTATTGTAAGAGTACTGGTTGCTTCCGTATGGATTGCTCTGCCTATAGTCCTGCTGTCCTCCATAAGGATTGCTGTTATTTCCTGCTGTATTCTGCTCTGTCTCGTCTTCAAACATATGCTCGTTATTGTCCATGATGCTCCTCCAAATCTATTTGTGTAAGTCGATGATGTTATAATATATGCCCATGATCCCAACAAGTAAGATAAAAAATGCCAGATATACACCGGCACATATATAAGCCGTCATCACCATACGATTTTTGCCAAAACGTTTTTGTACATAAATCCCAAGAGCGATCGCAGCCACTGCAAAGACCATCCCCACATACCAATAACAGATCAGACATGGTGCCAATAAGCCACAGATCATGCTGACGACCGATAAAATTGTAGATAATTTCTGATCTTTCATATGCTTCTTATGCCCTCTGGAATTTGCTTTTAATCTTACCACTTAATCTTTCAAAATGCCATCCCTCATTTTTTCTTCCTTATTTTTATAAATTGGATTATAATGTAAGACAATTATACCATTTATAAAAGAAGAAAAAGGGGATATTTCATGAGCACATTGAATTTGACCCTGCTGACAGATCTGTATGAAATGACCATGATGCAGGGATATTTCAAAAACAACAACAATCACACTGTCGTATTTGACGCTTTTTACCGCACCAACCCTTCCGGCGGCGGCTATGCCATCTGCGCCGGTGTAGAACAGGTCATTGAATATATCGAGAACCTGCATTTTGATACGGATGACATCAACTATCTGCGCGGACTGCACATCTTTGACGAGGACTTTCTCGCCTATCTGGCAGACTTCCATTTTTCCGGCGACATTTACGCCGTACCGGAGGGCTCTGTCATTTTCCCACGCGAGCCTCTGATCAAGGTCATTGCACCGATCATGGAGGCACAGTTGGTCGAGACCGCCATCTTAAATATCATGAACCACCAATGCCTGATCGCGACCAAGGCAGCCCGCGTCTGCTATGCAGCGGAGGGTGACGGTGTCATGGAGTTCGGTCTGCGCCGCGCCCAGGGACCGGACAGCGGTACCTACGGTGCCAGGGCAGCCATCATCGGCGGTTGCAAGGGTACTTCCAACGTACTTGCCGGACAGATGTTTGACGTGCCGGTGCTTGGCACCCATGCCCACTCCTGGATCATGAGTTTTCCGGACGAATATACTGCCTTCAAGGAATACGCAAGACTGTATCCAAATGCCTGCACACTTTTGGTGGACACCTACGATACCCTCGGTTCCGGTATTCCAAATGCCATCCGCGTTTTCACGGAAATGCGCGAGGCAGGCATCAGCCTGACCAACTACGGCATCCGCATGGATAGCGGCGACCTTGCCTATCTTTCCAAAAAAGTGCGCAAGATGTTAGATGACGCCGGTTTTACCGATGCCATTATTTCCGCTTCCAATGATCTGGACGAATATCTGATCCAGAGTCTGAAAAATCAGGGAGCAACCATTACTTCCTGGGGGGTTGGGACAAACCTCATCACTTCCAAGGATTGTCCGGCATTTGGCGGTGTTTACAAGTTAGCAGCCATCGCTGACGATCAGGGAGGCTTTATCCCTAAGATCAAATTATCCGAAAACACCGAGAAGGTGACCAATCCGGGAAATAAGACCTTCTTCCGTATCTATGATAAGGAAAGCGGCAAGATCAAAGCCGATCTGATCTGTCTTTACGACGAGACTTTTGACACCGATCAGGATATGAAACTCTTTGATCCAAACGAACCTTGGAAAAAAACGACCCTGCCCGGTGGTTCTTATAGCATGAAAGAAATGCTCGTCCCTGTGATCCGCCAGGGCAAGCGTGTCTATGATACCCCGCCTGTCATGGAGATCCAGCAGATCTGCAAGCAGGAAAAAGAGACCCTGTGGGAAGAAAATAAACGTTTCACCAATCCTTCCAAGATCCATGTGGATCTGTCACAGAAATTATACGATATGAAGCAGTCCCTTCTCTCTGAGATGAGCCGCTAGAGATAAGAAAAAAGCAGTAGTGAATGACTTTTCACCACTGCTTTTTCTTTAATTAAATCCCATAAAACGCTGTGAGATCTTGTATGCTTTGACGGATAAGTAACGACCAAATCTGCCCGGCAGGTTCATGGCATGTCCAAGAGCACCCCAGCGCAGATGGTGATACGTTCTCGCATCCTTCTCTTTGATGTATTTCCACAGATCCTTGACCTTTTTCAGATTGACCGGGTCATTTGACACATAACCGATACAGGTAGAAACAACCGTGATCGTCTCCAGATAAGACAGCATATACTCGCGCAGATGCTCTTCCTCGATCGCCCAAAGATCATAGGCATCTACCATGCGTTTGTTGACATACAACTGCTGGTCGATACGTTTGATCATATTCTTTTCGTTGACGGACTGTCCGTCACGGCCTATGTAATAACGATAAAAATCTACATTCAGATAATAAAGTGTCTTTACAAACGGCAGTGGCTCATACACAAAGAGGTTATCCACATAGAAGGTATGCTTCGGCAATTCCAAGTGACAATCGCGGAGCAACTGCGTACGATAGGTAACGGAATGCATCAAAATAGAAAATCCCTTGATATTATGCTTCATATCATGCCAGCCTATGATCTGCTCCTGCGGGAAAAGCAAGGTGTAGAACATGGTACGCTGGTGATGATAATCCCCATCAATCTTTTCATAGACATAGTTGGTCAGAAGCATATCTACAAGTGTATCGTCTGCCACGAACTTTTTCAAAGTCTCCAAGACTCTTGCGTAGGCATCCGCATCCACCCAGTCATCACTGTCGACCACCTTAAAATAAAGACCGCTGGCATTGGCAAGCCCGGTATTGACCGCACAACCGTGTCCGCCGTTTTCCTGATGGATCGCCTTGATGATGGTCGGATATTTCTCGGCATAAGCATCCGCGATCTCTGCCGTGCGATCGCTGGATCCGTCATCTACAATAATAATCTCAACATCTTCTCCACCCGGGAGCAATGATTCTATACACTTTGACATATAGCCTTCCGAATTGTAACACGGAATAGCAAAGGAAACTATCTTCATGTTTCTTCCTCCTAACAACCGTCTCTTATTATATACACAAAACTTTTGGAAAATAAAGTATTTCTTTTAGTCCATCCGGCGCAGAGCGATATACTGCGCATATTTATCAAAGGCTGACGGGATAGCATACTCCTTCCTGGTCTTTTCAATATCAACCAGTAAACAGTCCTCCGGTCCCTTGGAAAATAGTTCATCCTGATGGAAACTGTCGACATCTGCCACCTGTATCAGGAAGCCCTGCATGAGCCATTCAATGTGGGAAAAAATGTGTTTGGCTTCCGGCAGTCTTTTGATCTGTAAAGGTGCCAGGTTCTGTGCACGCACGAAATCCAGCACTTCCTCATCCGTCAGATATCCCTCGATATTTGGCAGTTCATAGAGTCCTGCCAGCAGTCCCTTGTCCGGGCGTTTGCGCAGGACGATCTTTTGTCCATCCTGTATCAGAAGGACTGTTTTTTCCTCGATCCGCCTTGGCTTTGCCTTGGTCTTGACCGGCAGACGGTCGTACGTATCGTGTCTGTACGCCAGACAAAAAGGCTGCCAGGGACACAGGTCGCACTTGGGCTGTCCGTTCGGTATGCAGACCAAGGCTCCAATCTCCATCAATGCCTGATTAAAGACTCCCGCCTCCTTTGGCATGACCTTGGAAAGTTGCGCCGTCATGCGCTTTTTGCTTGCATCTTTTAAAATGTCACTGTCATCCTCACTGACCCGCGATAAGATGCGGAGCACATTGCCATCCACCGCCGGTACTCTTTCTCCAAAAGCAATGGATGCGACCGCCCCAGCCGTATAAGGTCCGATGCCGGGAAGTGCAACGATCTCATCGTAAGTCTGCGGCATCTGACCGCCATAGTCCGCACAAATGACTTGTGCCGCCTTTTGCATATTGCGGACACGATTATAATAGCCCAGACCTTCCCACAATTTCAGAAGCGGATCTTCCTCACATCCTGCCAATGCCTCTATGGTCGGAAGCGCCGTCATAAAGCGCTCATAATAGGGTATCACGGCTTCCACACGGGTCTGCTGTAACATGATCTCCGAAACCCAGATGTGATAAGGGTCTTTATCCTTGCGCCATGGAAGATCACGCTTATTTTTGTCATACCATGCCAATGTCGGTTCGATCAGAACCGACAGATCTGTATTTTCTATCATCTTCTATCCTATTATAACAAGACGGGAGCGTCTGTTATACTTTCTGTCATAAATTGTAATTCCTGCGTCTTAATCTGTTTGCCTGTATTTAGTATAGCATATCCCCACCTTCCTTGGTCAGACTTCCATAATTTTTCAAACAATCTTAAGAATTTTTAAGAGTTAGCGGAATAATAGACACATGGCAGAAAATGTGTAATACTATACTTATCTCTTATGAATAACAAGATGGAGAATAAACATATGAATACAGAAACGCGCAGACATTTTTCCCGAATCGGCATCGCCTATTTTATCGGTGCTCTGCTTTTTGCCGGTGTCCGCTCTTTGACACCATTGGCACTCGAACATCTGGCACCCGGCATAGCAGCCAACCAGACCTTAAACTTTCTCATCTCTATGCTGGCAACCTATGTGATCGCGGTACCTCTCATGACGCTTGTCATCAAACGTGTTCCAAAAGAAAGCAGCATCCCCTCCTGCGAAATGACAGGCAAACAGTGGATCGTCACCTTTCTCATCTGCTATGCCGGCATGTATCTGGCAAATATAGCCGGAAATATCGTCACCAACATGCTTGGAAATCTCAAGGGCTCTACCATCACGAACGAGATCGTAGAAACGGCTCTGGCAAATACAGCCTGGGTCAACATCCTTGTTATGGTCTTACTCGCGCCGGTCTTAGAAGAATTGCTTTTCCGCAAAATGCTCATTGACCGCACTATCAAATACGGCGAGGGTATTTCCGTTTTGCTCTCCGCCCTTTTCTTCGGACTCTTCCACGGCAATCTCAACCAGTTTGCCTATGCTTTTGTAATCGGTGGGGTTTTTGCCTTTGTCTACGTCAAGACCGGCAATGTCAAATACACTATCTATATGCATATGCTAGTCAATTTCCTTGGTTCTGCTGTCAGCATGGGGCTCTTAAAACTATCCGGTATGGATCAGTTGGCGCTTGCCGCTACGGATCCTGAAAAGATGGCGGATATCTCTTATCTGACCGATATCTTTATGTCACATCTGGGCGGTATGTTACTGCTCTGCCTCTATGCCTTGGTGCTGATCATTCTGGTGATCGTAGGCATCGTCTTGTTCTTTAAAAATATAAAAAATATCCATCTGCTGACCTCGCCGGACAGTGTTGCTCCCGGCGCACGCTTCCGGACCTATTTTCTAAATGTCGGCATGATCCTTTTCATCGTATGGTGGATAGTCCAGATCGTACTACAGTTACTGATGTAAGGCAGATCCGCGAACCGGATATCTCCATAGAAAGGCACAAAAAAGGCCATGGTACCTATCACCGTACCATGGTCTTTGTTTGTGTCTCTTTATGTATCGTTTGACAATATTTTGTTTTAGAAATCTGTCAGGTCTGCTGCGCGTCTTTCCAAAAATGCGGTCATACCTTCTGTCTTATCATGGGTAGAACAGGTAACACCAAAGAGGTTTGCTTCCATCTCTACGGCATTCTTGATATCCATGTCATAACCATTGTTGATCGCAGCCTTAGCAACAGATACGGCATAACTTCCCTTGCTGCAGATCTTCTTTGCCATAGCCTTTGCGGTATCCATGAGTTCTTCCTTGGCAACCACCTTATTTACCAGACCGATACGATATGCTTCCTGTGCATCAACAGCGTCACAGGTAAAGATCATTTCCTTTGCACGTCCCATACCAACCAGGCGAGCCAGACGCTGGGTTCCGCCAAAGCCCGGAATGATACCAAGACCTGTCTCCGGCTGACCGAAACTAGCATTTTCAGATGCGATACGGATATCACACGCCATGGAGATCTCGCATCCACCGCCAAGAGCAAAACCATTGACAGCAGCGATCGTAACCTGGCGCATATTCATCAACTTGAAGAATGGAACAGATGCTCTCATACCAAAGGCTCTTGCTTCTGCCGCACTAAAGTTGACCATCTCTGCGATATCTGCCCCTGCTACAAAGGACTTGAACTCATTGCCCTTCTTATCAGGACCACCGGTCAAGATCAATACCTTGACATCATCTCTTGCCTCGATTTCTGTCAGTGCTACATTTAATTCGTCCAATGTCTCACTATTTAAGGCATTGAGTGCTGCCGGACGGCTGATGGTCAAAACAGCGATCTCATCTTCTACGTCTAATTTTAAATTTTTGAAGTCTCCCATGTTTTTTTCCTCCTCGATTGGCGACAGTTTAAATTATCTGTCAATTATCATTTATCCTCACTATACTACTTTGATAATTTTTTGTCAATCTTATTTAGAGGTAATTTTAAGAAGTCGGAATTCCCTACTGGAAACATCATTTACCATGTTTGCAAGAAGGCACGGATGGCACTTACATAATCATCCACCTGCAAAACCGTGGATAAATGTCCACCGGAAACATATTTGATCTGTGGATCATGCATAAGCCGGATAAGGTCTTCCTGCATGGTTCCCGAAAAGAAATCCTGATCCGGTAGGATCAGAAGGATCTTGCCTTTTAAGTCTGCAAAATCATCTGCCGTGACCGGCGTCTGGTTCATCAGATCTGCTAAGAGCCCGGAAATATGTACGTCCTTTTCTTGTTTATAATCTTTAAATATGGTTTCAAACATATCTCTGGCATAGGCAACCTGCTCAGGGCTTTCATTGCGCATATGCCCCATGCCCGCCTTTATGAGTGTCGGTTTTAACTTTTCATAGTTGCAATGTTTCATATAAAAGAGCATGAGCGGCGCAAAAAAGTATTTTTTCTTGAGGCTTTTTAAGGTTGCCGCATCCATACCACCGGTAGAGATCAGTATCAATCCGCCCACCTGCCCATGGTATTTCTGGGTGTAGATCTGTGCCACCATGCCTCCGTCACTGGCTCCGACAAAGATTGGTTTCGTGATCCCAAGTTTTTCAAAGAAAGCGTGCATACCGACAACCAGTTCCTGATTGGTCCGTAATTCCTGCGGATAGTTAAACAATAGGACCTGATAATCTTCTGCTAAGGCATCTACATAGCCCATCCACATTTCCAGCGTATTCATGCCGCCATTAAGCAAGACCAGTGTCCTGCCGTCTGCCCTTCCTTGCAGGACATAGTAGAAATGACTGCCATCGACCACCATGGTCTCATAAGTATGATCTGCCTGAAATTTTTTAAATCCTCTGCGTATGACATAATATCTGACCTCCTAACTTCTTATCCATCGCGTTAGGTGTAACTAACTATTATTTATTATACGCAGTTTTGGAGAATTGGCAAGAGGTAGGCTACTGAGATTCTTTCTGATACTCCATAGCAAGTTCATCTGCCAAATACGCATCACTCATGCAATGCATATCCGAAACCCCATCATGGACTAACGAATACAGTTCAGAATGATAAAAAAAGTCTAGTGCCGCATCCAGGCTCATCCCTTGCTTTTCGGCAAAGTGCTCAATGATACGGCCATATTTTTTTTGAAGCAGAATAGGGTTTGCTGTCATACCATCTCACTCCCTTCAAAATGCAGTAATTTCAATGCTTTCTCCGTCCGAAAACACACTTGCAAGTTGGGCTTTTCGTAACATAGACGGTTGATAGCCTCTTTCTTATCAATCAAACCATCAAAATACAATTCCACAGTATTAAATACTTTATCATTAGCCACACCGCCTATGACAAGATCATAATCTGTG
Source organism: bacterium (assembly GCA_963629085.1). Taxonomy (GTDB): domain Bacteria; phylum Bacillota; class Clostridia; order Lachnospirales; family Lachnospiraceae; genus Pararoseburia. The sequence continues at coordinate 1,074 of CAVGHS010000050.1, read as the reverse complement.
GTATCCTGACCGCTACGACATTGCAAAATAAATTCCAGCCACTCCTCTGAATACGCATCGAATTTTAATACTTTTAATGTATCTTCCAACACCTCATCATATACATACTTTGATATGATTCCCTTTTGTCCGCGGCGTTTAAATTTACCGCACCACTTCTTTGCCTGTTCATACAAGGGTGTAACATAAAATCCACAGCCAAAATCTACATTCGGACGAGAATGAGCGATGTCTGGCTTTTCAATTTCTACATAGGATCCATGGTAAAGCATCATACTTCTACCCCTCTTTCTTTCATCACGTCCAAAAGATCTTCTATGATGTATTCTTTACTCTGTGTATGCAAGATGTCATATTCCGGTATGATATATCCATGTAAAATATTGCTTTGTTCTGTAAATGCCCGGTACACACGCTCCGCATTTACCCCCAACTTTGCTGCTATATTTTCCACACAAAATATCGCGAACTCTAATTCTCTTGGGTTGCTAATCTTCTCATCCTCCATCATGCGCCGATCCTCCATCTTTGCAATTAAATATCACAATCGTTTTTTCTGTAACATATGTTATATCAAATCATAACACAAAATTGCCCGGCATGAAAGATAGGCTGTTGCACCCTCTCACTTGCTTTGATACCAATAAGATGTTTTGAGATTATTTCTCATTCTCACTGGTATGCAATTTATCAATTTCATCTGCAATCTGTTCCCACGATAACTTTTCTTTTATTAAACTCACCATGGCTATTCTTGCATATCTGTCATTTTTGCCATATGTAGTCTTGTCATCCAATATTTCGTCGACGACTTCCTGCACGCCATCCAAGCCAGCCGCTTCTGCCATCCAAAGAAGTAGTTCTGGGCACCGGATTCCACACCAAGCCGTCAGGTTTTTCTCACCAAATTGCGGATTTGGGCTTACCTTTTCTGCATACCAGGCTTCTGTAAAATGCCATTTCTGGTTTGGTTCTGCCTGTTCTTTATAAATCATCTGTCCTTTCAAAACCGCATGACATATGTAGGAACCAGCAGAGCAACTTGTTTGTTGATAAACTTTAATAAACCTATCC
>CAVGHS010000049.1:0-15002 GCA_963629085.1 bacterium | reverse complement strand
GTACTGGGTCTGCACAAGTCCAAACAAAATAATGCACAAAAATTATAATTAAATATTGTAAAAATTTTTATACATTGAATGAAAAACGTATAAAATGGGACAAAACCACAAGAACTTGTATCTAAAAATAAAAAAGCACAAGAAATAGTAGTGGGATTTGCCACCACCATCTACCACAAGCCCGAAAGCCTTGATTTTACAAGGTTTTCGGGCTTGCTTTTTGCCCTTTTTTACCCTAAAATAATCATAAAAGTGGTGCGAAGTGGTACACAGTGTCACGAAGTGGTGGATAAGTGGATAATTTCGTGGATAAGATGCTAGGGGAAAGGAGGTACAGCAGTTATGTTCATGGGCGAATATAGTCATAGCGTAGATGCCAAGGGCAGACTTATTGTTCCGGCAAAGTTTCGTGAACAGTTGGGCGATCAGTTCGTTGTGACAAAAGGCGTGGACGGCTGTCTGTATGTATATTCCCAGGAAGAGTGGAAGCGCATCGAGGAGAAGTTCCGCGAAGTCAATCTGACGACAAAAGATGCGCGTAAATTTATGCGTTTCTTCTTTGCGGGTGCTGCTATGTGTGAGGTGGACAAGCAGGGTCGTATTCTCATTCCATCGGTACTTCGTGAATTTGCAGGACTGGAAAAGGATGTTGTCTTAGTAGGTGTTCTGACCAAGATCGAGATCTGGGATAAGGATCGTTATGAGGATGCAAGTTCTTATGATGACATGGACGAGATCGTAGAACATATGGCTGAATTGGGATTGAGTATTTAGGAGTGGAACATAGATGGACTTTAAGCATTATTCGGTACTCTTACCGGAGACGATCGAACAATTACATATCAAGGAAGACGGCATCTATGTAGATGGTACACTTGGTGGTGGCGGACATTCTTATGAGATCGCCAAACGGCTGACGACAGGACGTCTGATCGGTATCGATCAGGACTACGATGCACTGGAAGCCGCAGGCGAGAGATTAAGACCATTCGCAGACCGTGTGACCTTGGTACACAGCAATTATGAAGCCATGGTCGAGAGAGTCCACGAACTTGGCATTGATAAGGTGGACGGCATTCTTTTGGATCTGGGTGTATCTTCTTTTCAGTTAGATACACCGGAGAGAGGATTTTCCTACATGGTCGAGGATGCACCTTTGGATATGCGCATGGATCAGGACAACCCTATGACCGCAGCGGATATCGTCAATGACTATTCCGAGGAAGAACTTTATCGCATCATCAGAGACTACGGAGAGGACCGATTCGCAAAGAACATTGCAAAAAATATCGTAAAGGAACGCGAAAAAGAGCGGATCACAAGAGCGGGGCAGTTAAATCAGATCATTGAGCGGTCGATCCCGAAAAAATTACAGGTCACCGGCGGACATCCGGCAAAGCGCACCTATCAGGCGATCCGTATTGAACTTAACCGGGAATTGGATGTGCTGGAGCAGAATCTGGATGCCTTTATCGATCTTTTGGCAGAGGATGGCAGGATCTGTATCATTACCTTTCATTCTTTGGAAGACCGCATCGTAAAGAATACTTTCAAGAAAAACCAGGATCCATGTACCTGCCCGAAAGATTTTCCGGTATGTGTATGTGGAAAGAAGTCAAAAGGACGTGTGATCACAAGAAAACCGATCCTTCCATCCGAAAAGGAATTGGAAGAGAATACCAGATCGCGAAGCGCAAAATTGCGTGTATTTGAAAGAGGGACAAGCAGCAGATAGTTGGGAGTTTGAAAAAGGAGAGGACTATGACTGAGGTAAAGACTTATTATTATACAGACGGCAATACTGTACGACAGGTAGAGCAGCCGCTTCCGGACCGGCACACCAGAGAACGTGAGATCCGGGAGGAAAGAGAAAGAAAGAGAAGACAGGCAAGACGCAAGGCACAGGCAGCCATGCGCCGCAAACGTGTCTATTCTATGTATATCGTATCCGTGGCAGTTGCGCTGGTAGGGCTTTTTGTAGGCTATATCAATCTGACAAACAGCATCACGACACATATGGATAATATTTCGGCTTTGGAGCAGAATATTTCTGATCTCAAGGCATCCAACAGTGCGACCGAGAGCCGCATTGCCAGTGCGACCAATCTGGGCGACATCAAGACGGCTGCCATCAATGAGATGGGCATGGTCTATGCAAATGCTGACCAGATCGTGTATTATGATATGGATAGCAGTGATTATATGAACCAGTATCACAATATTCCATAGGATAGGAGTTTTTTGATTGACTAGACAGATACGAAGAAGCAGAAGAAAAAAACCGAAAAAGTTACTTAGGAGAATGCATAATAAGCTTTACATTGTTTTTGGACTATTATGCATTCTTTTTGTGGGTTTGATCATCCGTCTGATGTATATCGAATACACGAGCGGTGAGAAATATGAGAAGATCGTGCTCTCACAGCAGGAATACGACAGTACCATCATTCCTTTTAAGCGCGGGGATATTGTGGATACCAAGGGAACGGTCCTTGCGACAAGCGTGGATGTCTACAATGTCATCTTAGACAACAAGGTCTTAAATGCAAACAAGGAAAAGATCTCATCTACCATCGCCTATCTGACCCAGTGCTTCCCGGAGATTTCCGCAGACCAGGTCAACCAGCAGATGACGGACAACCCGGATCGGGAATATACGGTGCTGGCAAAGCATGTTTCCTATGAGGAAAAGGCGGCTTTTGAAACTTTGATGAATGGCGAGGACACCAAAGATCAGATCGCCGGGATCTGGTTTGAGAAAGAATATACCAGGACGTATCCCTACAATTCTCTGGCGAGCGCCATGATCGGCTTTGCCAATGCAACGACCGGTGTGATCGGGCTGGAAAATCAGTATAACGATACTTTAAATGGTACCAATGGCAGATCTTACGGTTATCTGAATGCCGACAGCAATCTGGAGCAGACGGTCATTGAACCGGAGAACGGCTATTCGCTGGTGACGACAATAGACACCAATATCCAGTCTATCGTGGAGAGTGCCATCTTACAGGCAAACGAGGAAATGAAGCAGGAGACGGAAGGGGCGACGACCGGCAGTAATAACACGGCAGTCCTGGTCATGGATCCGCAAAATGGGGATGTGCTTGCCATGGCATCCTATCCGACCTTTGATCTGAATAATCCAAAAGATCTGAGCGCATACTTTACAGAGGAAGAGTTGGCTGGGATGTCGGATGAAGACAAGATGAACCAACTCAATAAACTCTGGCAGAACTATACGATCACAAATACCTTTGAACCGGGTTCTACCTTTAAGCCTTTTACGGAGGCCATGGGACTGGATTCCGGCAGTCTGCGCGGGGACGAGACCTATATCTGCGATGGTAGTGAGTGGGTCAGCGGACATGAGATCCACTGCGTCAACCGTAGTGGTCACGGCACCGAAGACCTGCGCGGGGCACTGCGGGATTCCTGCAACGATGCACTCATGCAGATGGTGCGTGCCATCGGACCTGCCAACTTTGCGAAATACAGCAGGGAATATGGATTTGGACAAAAAACAGGCATTGACCTGCCGGGCGAGGCATCTACGGCGTCCTTGATCTTTAGCGAGGAACAACTGGCACAGACGGAGTCCAACCTTGCGGTTTCTTCTTTTGGACAGGGCTTCAATGTGACCATGATCCAGTTGGCATCGTCATTTTGCTCCCTGATCAACGGTGGCAATATCTATCAGCCCCATGTGGTAAAAAAGATCGTGGATGATTCCGGCAATACCGTGCAGGAGATCAGTCCGGTCGTGACAAAGGAGACGGTTTCCCAGGAGGTCAGTGACACCCTGCGTGACTATATGTATACGGTTGTCAGTGAGGGAACCGGAGCCAAGGCAGCAGTCGAGGGCTATGCCATCGGCGGTAAGACCGGTACCGCGGAAAAAGTACCGCGTGGATCTGGCAATTATGTGGTATCTTTTATCGGCTTTGCACCGGTAGATGATCCACAGGTTCTTGTCTATGTGGTCGTGGATGAGCCGCATGTGGCAGATCAGTCCCATTGCTCGCAATCCTCCTACATTGCAAAGAATATCTTTTCTCAAATCTTACCTTATATGAATATTGAACGTATGGAATCTGTGCCGGCAGAATAAAATGTGATAAAGCGTTTTATGGAGGCTTGGCATGGAACGATTGCGTGTGTACTCCCACCGAAAGGCAAAACTGATCGGTGGGACCTTTATCGTCGTTCTGCTGGCTTTGGGCTTGCGCGTGGGTTATCTCATGATCTTCCGGGCGAGTCATTACGCGGAACTGGCGGTCGAGGTGGAACAGCGGGAGCGCAAGGTAAAGGCGGCAAGAGGACGCATTATTGATAGAAATAGCGTGATTCTTGCGTCAAACAAGACAGTATGCACAATTTCCGTCATACATAACCAGATTGAGGATCCGGAAGCAGTCATTGCCTGTCTGACCAAGGAATTGGGGCTGACGGAGGAAGAAATACGAAAGAAGGTAGAAAAGGTATCCTCTATCGAAAAGATCAAGACCAATGTGGAAAAAGACATTGGGGATGCCATTCGTGCTTATGATCTTGCCGGGGTCAAGGTGGATGATGACTACAAACGCTATTATCCCTATGACACCATCTTATCCAAAGTTTTAGGATTTACCGGTGGCGACAATCAAGGTATTATCGGGCTGGAGGCATATTATGATGAGGCTTTGCAGGGACAGGATGGAAAGATTTTGACCTATACGGATGCCCGTGGTGTAGAGGTCAAAGAACTGGGAGAAGTCCGGCTGGAGCCGGAGGCAGGGGATGATCTCTATGTCTCACTGGACTATAACATTTCCCGTTTTGCTACCCAGTTGGCAGAACAGACCATGCAGCGCCATCAGGCATCCGGTGTGGAGATCATTGTCATGAATCCGAAAAATGGGGAGATCTATACCATGGTCAACGTGCCGGAATTTTCCTTACAGGAGCCTTTTCGTCTGACAGAATATATGGAGGGGCAGACAGGAGAAAAGACGGATCTTTTAAATGAGATGTGGCGAAATATCTGTATCAGTGATACCTATGAGCCGGGATCGACCTTCAAGATCATCACGACGGCGGCGGCACTGGAAGAGGGGGTGGTCACACCGGAGGAGTCCTTTTATTGTAATGGCAGTATCATGGTCGAGGATACGCGGATCCGTTGTCACAAGACGACCGGCCATGGGAGTGAGGACTTTACCCATGCCATCATGAATTCCTGCAATCCGGTCTTTATCCAGTTGGGACTGCGTCTGGGAGCACCGCGTTTCTTTCATTATTTTGAACAGTTCCAGATGCTTTCTACGACCGGGATCGATCTTCCCGGCGAAGGAGCGACCATCATGCACCAGTTAAAAAATGTAGGTCCGGTAGAACTGGCGACCATTTCTTTTGGCCAGTCCTTCCAACTGACACCTATACAGATGGCGTCTACGGTATCTTCCCTGATCAATGGGGGAGAACGCATCACGCCTCATATCGCACTGACCTGTCGGGATGGTGACGGCAAAGTGACCAGGTCTTATAAGGTCAAGGATAAAGGCAGTGTCGTATCGGAAAAAACTTCCGAGATCCTGCGAGATCTTTTGTATCAGGTGGTGGCGGAGGGGACCGGAAAGAACGGTCAGGTCGCAGGCTTTGCCGTAGGAGGCAAGACGGCAACATCACAGATGCTTCCCCGCGGGAGCGGAAAGTATATCGCATCCTTTATCGGATTTGCCCCGGCAGAGGATCCTGAGGTCTTAGCCATCGTCATTATCCATGAGCCGCAAGGCATTTATTATGGCGGTACGATCGCGGCACCGGTATGCAGTCAGTTGTTTGAAAATATCCTGCCTTATCTGGGCGTGGAAGCAGGAGAAAAAAATACGGATGGCGCAGTTGCGCAATAGGGCTAAAACACTTATACTATTTAGTTGAAAAAAATGAAATTTGCAAAAGAATGCATAATAAACAAGGAGTCGTTATGGTTGAAAAAATTTTATTTCCGGTACTTATTTCATTTGGGATAGCAACGATTCTGGGACCTATTGTTATTCCATTTTTACGGAGACTCAAGGTTGGACAGACAGAACGTGAGGAGTTGGAATCCCATCAGATCAAAACGGGAACACCGACCATGGGAGGTCTGATCATTTTGGCAGCGATCGTGATCACATCCCTTTTTTATGTGTCACGTTATCCGAAGATCATCCCGATCGTCTTTCTGACGGTAGGCTTTGGTGTCATTGGATTTCTGGATGATTATTTAAAGGTAGTCCTGCGTCGCTCGGATGGACTTTTGGCATGGCAGAAGATGCTTTTACAGATTGTTGTGACAACGATCTTTGCGGTATATCTGGTGCGTTATACGGATGTTTCCCTGACCATGCTGGTTCCGTTTTCCGGCGGACATTACATTGATCTGGGCTGGCTTGCCATCCCGCTGATGTATTTTGCCGTGATCGGTACGGTCAATGGTGTCAACTTTACAGACGGACTGGATGGTCTGGCATCTTCGGTAACGGTACTGGTGGCAGTATTTTTTACCGTGGTAGCCGTAGGGATGAACAGTGGGATCGAGCCTGTGACCTGTGCCGTCGTTGGAGCACTCTTAGGATTTTTGCTCTTTAATGTCTATCCGGCAAGCGTCTTTATGGGAGACACCGGATCGCTGGCATTGGGCGGATTTGTGGCAGCAACGGCATATATGTTGCAGATGCCGCTCTTTATCCTGATCGTGGGCCTGATCTATCTGGTAGAGGTTTTATCTGTGATCATTCAGGTGACCTTCTTTAAACTGACACATGGAAAACGTATCTTTAAGATGGCACCGATCCATCATCATTTTGAACTTTCCGGTTGGTCAGAGACCAGAGTAGTAGCCGTATTTTCTATCATCACGGCACTGCTTTGTCTGATCGGGTATGCAGCACTTTAACAAAAGAAGTCAGGAGGCAGATCGTGGATATTTCAAATAAGACAGTACTTGTCGTAGGAACAGGAAAAAGTGGTGTGGCAGCGGCAGAACTCTTGCTGCACCATGCAAAAAAGGTATATATACAGGACGGCAATGAGGCTTTGGATGTGTTAGCATTCCGCAGCAAGAACCCGGAACTGACACCGGTGGAACTGATCCTGGGGGATGTATCGGAGGATATGCTAAAAAACTTTGACATCGCCGTTTTAAGTCCCGGCGTGCCACTGGATATTCCGCTGGTAGAAAAGATGAAGGCACTGGGAATTACTATCTGGGGCGAGATCGAACTGGCATATGTCCTTGGTAAGGGACGCGTGGTCGCTATCACCGGAACCAATGGCAAAACGACGACGACAACCCTGGTCGGTCAGATCATGGCAAGACATTTTGCGCATGTTGCCGTTGTAGGCAATATCGGTATTCCTTATACGAGCATGGCAGAGCAGACGACAGATGATACGGTCGTCGTGGCAGAGATCAGCAGTTTCCAGTTGGAGACCATCGATGCCTTTGCACCAAAGGCGGCAGCCATCTTAAATATCACGCCGGATCATCTGAACCGCCATCATACCATGGAAAATTATATTGCCGCTAAGGAGAGCATCGTAAAGAACCAGACAGGGGATGACCTGTGTGTGCTCAATCATAATGACCAAGTCTTGCGTGCTTTTGGTAAGACCTTAGAGCAAAAAGTCGTCTGGTTTTCCAGCACCGAGACTTTGGAAGACGGTCTTTATCTGGATGACAGCGAGATCCTGTGGGCAAGAAATGGTCAGAGGGAGCATATTATTTCGGTAGAAGAACTCAATATCTTAGGCGCGCACAATTATGAAAATGTTATGGCAGCGGTTGCCTTGTGTGATGGTATGGGTGTGCCGATGGAGACGATCCGGGAGGGACTCCGTGCCTTTCATGCCGTAGAACACCGTATCGAGTTTGTCTGCAAAAAGAAGGATATTGCCTTTTATAACGATTCCAAGGGAACCAACCCGGATGCTGCGATCAAGGGCATCTGTGCCATGAACCGCAGGACAGTCCTGATCGGCGGCGGCTATGATAAAGAGTCTGCCTATGACGAGTGGATCGATAGTTTTGATGGTAAGGTAAAACAACTGGTCCTGATCGGACAGACGGCAAAGAAGATCGCAGACTGTGCCGAGGTACATGATTTTCATGATTATGTCTTTGCTGATTCTTTAGAGGAAGCCATAGACATTGCCTACGAGACGGCAGAACCGGGAGAGGCTGTTCTTTTGTCACCGGCATGTGCAAGTTGGGGCATGTTCGATAACTACGAACAGCGTGGAGATATCTTTAAAGCATATGTAAGAAATCTAAAGGAGTAATGCATGGAGAGAGCCGTGACTGCGCAAAAGAAGAAAAAAAAGCGCACCGGGACAACCAAATATATTGACTATACCTTACTGCTCATGATCATATGCATCTTAGGCTTTGGGCTAGTCATGCTATACAGTACCAGTGCCTATAATGCGACCTTAAAGTTCGGCAGTTCCGTATATTATCTGAAAAGACAGGCGATGTCGGCAGGGCTGGGCTTTGTCCTGCTCTACATCTGCGTTAAACTGGATTATCATTTCTTTGCCGGGTTTGCGGGCGTGGCTTATCTTTTGGCGACAGTGCTTTGCCTGGCGGTAAACTTTGTGGGAACCAGCAGCCATGGACAGTCCCGCTGGCTCAATATTGCAGGCTTTTCCTTTCAGCCGTCCGAACTGGCAAAGGTTGCCGTGATCTTATATCTGGCAACGGTGATCAGTAAACGGCCGATGGCAATGCGCACCTTCAAGGGCAACATGAAACTGCTGGCAACGATCCTGCCCATCTTTGTGGTCGTTGCCTACAACAACCTGAGTACCGCCATCATCATTGTGGGGATCGCCTTTATCATGGTCTTTATCTCCAGTCCCAAGACGGCGCAATTTATCCTTGCCTTTGTAGGCGTTGCTTTGCTGGCGGTTGTTTTTGTCTTTGGAACTTACCGGCAGGAGCGTGTGCAGATCTGGCTGCATCCGGAGAATTATGATACGGGCTATCAGACCCTGCAGGGCTTGTATGCGATCGGCTCCGGCGGACTTTTTGGCAAGGGACTGGGCGAGAGTATCCAGAAACTGGGCTTTGTCCCGGAGGCACAGAATGATATGATCTTTTCCATCATTTGTGAGGAATTGGGACTGTTCGGTGCCATCTGCGTGATCCTTATGTATATTCTTTTATTGTGGCGGCTGCTTTTGATCGCGACCAATGCAAAAGACATGTTTGGATCTTACCTGGTGATCGGTATTATGATACATATCGCTTTACAGGTCATCTTAAACATTGCCGTTGTGACTAATTCCATGCCAAATACCGGTGTTACGCTTCCTTTTGTCAGTTATGGAGGAACCTCCATCATGTTTTTGATCGCGGAGATGGGCGTAGCCCTCAGCGTGTCCAAGAGCGCGCATGTGGAAACCTAGGATAGAAAGAGGATGGAGACTGTGTCTGATGAGAAAAAAAGGAAGAAATGACCAAGAGATCCCAAAGAAAAAGAAGAGAAGATTTTCCAAGTTTCGTTTTTACTTTTTTAACATATTTTTAGGTGTCATCATCTGCCTGCTTGTTGCAGCCATGGCGATCTATGCTTTTTGCACGGTACACACGGTGACGGTCAAGGGTAATACCGTCTATACAGAGGAAGAGATCAAACAGTTGGTACTGGATGATTCCTATTCGAAGAATACGGTCTATGCCTGGGGCAAGAACCTCATAAAGCCAAAGACGGGTATTCCTTTTGTATCTGCTGTCAAAGTAAAGATCAAAGGCTATGACAAGTTGGAGATCGATGTGACGGAAAAGAAACTTTTCGGCTGTGTTCTGCTTTCGGACAACCGTATGGCTTATTTTGATGAAGACGGACAGGTTGTGGAAATCTCGGACCGCATCATAGAAAATGTGATGCAGGTGTCCGGGATCACCCTGGATAAGGCAAAGGTCGGCAGTAAAGTCGGACTGGAAAAAGACCAGTTGTCTTTTATGTTAAATCTGTTAAAGATCTTAAAGAAATACGACATCGCGATCAGCAGTCTTTCTTTTGATGAGAGAGGACGCATCACGGTCGTTTACGGAAGCATTCTGATCTGTGTGGGAAATGATACAAATGTGGAAGAAAAGATCATGCGCCTGCCACATATCCTGCCAAATCTGGAAGGACAAAGTGGTACACTACATTTAGAAAACTGGACACCGGATAACACAGATATTGTGTTTGAAAGACCAAAAGAATAGCCTGTATAAATTTCAATTTTTTTGAAAAATAGGTTGATAAATGAAAGAAAAATATATATTATAGTCTATATGGGTTTGTAGAATAGGATTTATGGGTTTATCCATAGATTTTGAGATAGGTAGAAGGAGGATTAAGACCTTGCTTGAAATAATGACGAATGAAGCGGATACCAGTGCCAAGATTATCGTGATCGGAGTAGGTGGCGCAGGCAATAACGCTGTGAATAGAATGATTGATGAGAATATCGCAGGTGTTGAGTTTATCGGGATCAATACAGATAAGCAGGCACTTGCTCTTTGCAAAGCACCGACATTGATCCAGATCGGTGAGAAACTGACCAAGGGACTTGGTGCAGGTGCACAGCCTGAGATCGGTCAGAAGGCAGCCGAGGAGACAGCCGAGGAGATTGCAGCCAATGTCAAGGGCGCAGATATGGTATTCGTTACCTGTGGTATGGGTGGCGGCACCGGAACAGGTGCAGCACCGGTCGTTGCCAAGATCGCCAAGGAGCAGGGCATCCTTACCGTTGGTGTTGTGACCAAGCCATTCAAGTTTGAAGCCAAGACACGTATGGTCAACGCAGAGTCAGGTATCGAGAGACTCAAGGAAAACGTTGATACTTTGATCGTGATTCCAAATGATAAATTATTAGAGATCGTAGACCGCAGAACGACTATGCCGGAAGCACTCAAGAAGGCAGATGAAGTATTACAGCAGGCAGTACAGGGTATTACAGACCTGATCAACCTGCCGGCTCTGATCAATCTGGATTTCGCCGATGTACAGACCGTCATGAAGGACAAGGGTCTGGCACATATCGGTATCGGTACTGCCAAGGGTGACGAAAAGGCAACAGAGGCTGTTCGTATGGCAGTAGAGAGTCCGCTTCTTGATACGACCATCAATGGAGCGACCCATGTCATCATCAATATTTCCGGAGATATTTCTCTTATGGATGCCAATGCAGCATCTACTTATGTCAAGGATCTTGCAGGAGATTCTGTCAATATCATCTTCGGTGCCAAGTATGATGAGTCCAAGCCGGATGAAGCAACGATCACAGTCATTGCTACAGGCTTAGAGGACGCACCGTCACCAGCACCAAAGCCATCTATTGGCGGTTCTCTTTTAAATAATATGCAGTATGCCGGCGGTGTCAGCACACCAAAGCCATCCGTAACCGGATTTGGAGCAGGCGTACATACACAGCCTACGACACAGGCACCGAGACCATCGGTAACAACACAGGCTGGCGGGGCATCCGTAGCAGGCGGTATGGGCAACTTCCCACCACTGACCAAGCCACAGCAGCCGACCAGTACTGTCAAGCAGGAAGACATCAAGATTCCTGAATTCTTAAAGAACACAAGAAAATAATTTACTGGGCTCGTTTCGACAGAATATATAAAGCCACTTCCTTATAATTGATCTTATCAAAAGGAGGTGGCTTTTTATTTATGTCGTTTATTTGGATGTTCTGGTTCTACAAAATCTTATGCTGGATCTGGCAAGTCTTATAGCCCTTGCCATCTGGCAGGAAAAACGGATGTCCGTGCCAAGGTTTCTTTTGGCGGCTATTCTTGCTACGGGGCTGGGCTGTCTGGCATATCTGTTTTTACATTCTTTTTGGGGCTATGTTTTTTTTGTCGCTTTTCTTGTCAATCCCCTCATGCTGCTACTGGCATTTGGAAGGACAGCCCCTAAGGCATTGGCAATCCTTTATTTTCATCTTTTGATCGTCTATGCAGGACTGGGTGGTCTGGTATCACTGTTGGATCTGTATCTGCCGACGGAGATCCACGACTTCTTATTGCCTTTGGCATGTGCCTTGCTTTTCTTACTTACGGTCATAGCATCGATATTGCAGGCGAGAAAAAGAGAGCGGCGGGAGGTAGCAATCTTAGTGTGTGGACATGTGGAGAAAATGCAGGCACTTGCCGATACCGGAAATCTTTTGCGGGATCCCATCAGTGGCAAGGCGGTCTGTGTGGTGTCAGAAAACTATAAGGAAAAATGGCAGATCCCGAAAGAGCGGATGCGTCGGATCACCTATGAGACTGTAGCAGGGCAGGACTTTATGGAGATCGTGGCGGCAGATAAATTCCTGATGAAAGAAGCGGGGGAAATGGTCAGTCAAAAGGAAATTTTGATCGGCTTTGGCAAGGCGTCTTTGTTTCAGGGGAAAAATTACCAGATGATATTACATAAAGATTTTTGTTGGGAGTGAGCATATGCGTTTATTGTTTCGATGGCTTACACGAGAAAAACTGGAATTGCTTTACATTGGTGGATGTGAGGTTCTCCCGGAACCTTTGAATGCAAAAGAGGAACAGGTATGTATCGAGGCTATGCAGGAGCATCAGGACAAGGAGGCAAAGGAAAAACTGATCGCCCACAACCTGCGTCTGGTCGTCTATATCGCCAAGAAATTTGACAATACCAAGGTGGGAGCCGAAGACCTGATCTCCATTGGCACGATCGGGCTGATGAAGGCGATCAATACCTTTGATGCCTCCAAAAGTATCAAATTGGCAACCTATGCCTCCCGCTGTATTGAAAATGAGATCCTCATGTATCTGCGGAAAAATAATAAGCAGAAGTTAGAAGTGTCGATCGATGAACCCCTCAATGTGGACTGGGATGGAAACGAACTCCTGCTCTCGGATATCTTGGGAACTGACGAGGATGTCATCTACCGGGATTTAGAGACACAGGCCGATCTAAAACTTTTGCACCAGGCATTAAAGACCTTGAACGGCAGGGAAAAGATGATCATTGAACTGCGTTTTGGTCTGCATAGCAAGGATGGGGAAGAACTGACACAAAAGCAGGTAGCAGATCTTTTGGGAATATCCCAATCTTACATTTCCCGGCTGGAAAAAAAGATCATGAAGCGTTTACACCGGGAGATGGCACGACAGGAAAATGGCATGAAAGTAGTGTGATTTTTTACATAAATGTTATATAATAATGGTGCAAATGAGATAATTTTCTGACGAAACGGAGGAGAGGGTATGATCATTGAATTTCTGGGGGCAGCCCATGAAGTGACAGGCTCCTGTCATTATGTGGAAGTGGGCGATAAGAAGTTTTTGGTGGATTGCGGTATGGAACAGGGACCGGATATCTATGAAAACCAGGAGATCCCGGTGCAGGCGAGCAGCATTGACTATGTCTTTGTCACCCATGCACATATTGACCATTCGGGGCTTTTGCCGCTTTTGTATGCACACGGTTTTCGGGGACAGATCTATGCGACAGAAGCGACCAGTGAACTCTGCAATATCATGTTGAAGGATAGCGCGCACATCCAGACCTTTGAGGCAGAGTGGAAGAACCGCAAGGCAAGGCGGGCGGGAAAGCCGGAGGTCACACCTTTATATACGGTGGAGGATGCCGCAGGTGTCTTGGAACATTTTGTGCCGGTGCATTACCACGAGACCATACAGGCCTGTGACGAGATCACCGTCCGCTTTGTAGATGCCGGACATCTTTTGGGATCATCTTCTATTGAGATCTGGCTGACGGAAGGAAACGATAAGCGAAAGATGGTCTTTTCCGGGGATATCGGGCAGGGCAACCGACCACTCATCAAGGAGCCGGAATACTTAAAAGAGGCAGATTATGTCTTGATCGAATCCACCTATGGAGACCGTCTGCATGAAGCACCCATCGATTTTGCCAAGGCATTGGCACAGATCATGCGGTCGACATTTCAAGCAGGGGGCAATCTTGTCATACCGGCATTTTCCGTTGGCAGGACACAGGAGATGCTCTATTTTATCCGCAGGATCAAAGAGGAGGGCATGCTGTCTGACTTAGAAGATTTCGAGGTCTATATGGACAGTCCTTTGGCAGTGGAGGCGACCGCGGTATTCCATGATAATGTATCGGAATGTTTTAGTCAGGAGGCAAAGAAACTGATCGCCGAGGGCAAAAATCCGATCCGTTTTCCGGGCTTAAAGATGGCAGTCACCAGTGATGAATCCAAGATGATCAATTTTGACATGAAGCCAAAGGTCATCATCTCGGCATCCGGCATGTGTGAGGCAGGTCGTATCCGCCATCATCTCAAGCACAATCTCTGGCGACCGGAATCTACCATTCTTTTTGTGGGCTATCAGGTGCCGGGCACCTTAGGTTTTAACCTTTTAAATGGGGCAAAGGAAGTCAAACTTTTTGGTGAGACGGTTCATGTAGAGGCACGGATTGAAAATCTGCCGGGCATCAGTGGTCATGCCGATAAGAAAAAATTGCTGGATTGGATGGGCGGCTTTGAAACAGCACCAAAGAAGGTCTTTGTCGTGCATGGAGAGGATGCTGTCTGCGATTCTTTTGCAGATGCCATTCATGAGAAATACGGCTATGAGGCATATGCCCCATATTCCGGCGATCGCTTTGATCTTTTGACCGGAGCCTGCCTGGCGGAAGGCAGTCGTCAGGCTAAGCAAAAGAAGACACCATCCTCCAAGGCATCTTCCAATGTATTCGCCAGACTGCTTGCCGCAGGAGAGCGGTTGATGCGTGTGATCCGGGGCTGTGAGGGCATGACAAACAAGGATCTGGCAAAATTTGCAGATCAGATCAATGCTTTGAGTGACAAGTGGAGCCGGTAAGATAGTACTCCATGGATTTTAAGGCGTTTTTTTCGAGGCGGGAAACCTGGGCTTGGGAGATCTGGATCTCAGAGGCGACTTCCATCTGGGTTTTCCCTTCAAAAAAGCGCAGTTTTATGATATGGGCTTCTCTGGGACTCAAGGT
>CAVGHS010000048.1:0-15242 GCA_963629085.1 bacterium | reverse complement strand
ATGCAGATGGGTAAACATGGTCCCATTTTTTAAATTGTGACCATAGATCACGGTATTGCCATCGCTGAAATCTCTGGCATTGATCGGCTGGGTAAAAAGAGAACCCGCAAAGCCGCTGGTACCATCCACCAGATGATCTAAGTAATATTCATCATAAAAATCTGTCGTATCCTGATTCTGTAAGATGGGATAGGAAATATCCGTTCCATCAATGGCGATCCATGCATAGATGTCCGGATTCTCCGCTTGCAGACTTGCAAAGTCGATGGGATTCTCCTCATCATCCGTATTGACCGTCTTTTTTACTGCCTGACCGCTCAGTTCTTCCTGTACTTCGTTGGCGTGCTGGCTTTGTCCCCAGCGCCATGCCAGCGTTGCGATACAGCCGATCACGATCAGTGCCAGAATCAGCGTCAGGACACGCTTTACTTTTGTCTTTCTATCTACAATCATGACTTCATCCTGCTTTACTTATCTTTTTCTTCATTTCCATAAGAGCCATAGTAGTGTCCATAATAGCCACCATAGTAATTGCCGTAATAGTTTCCGTAATGGGATTTCTTGGTCTCTACCTTATTGAGGACTGCCCCAAGGATGGAAACACCGGCAACCTCAAGCTGCTTCTTCACACCCATAATGGCGCGTGTATTAGCCTCGCCCTGTCCTACCACAATGACAGCACCGTCACAATGCTTGCCGACAACTGCCGCATCAATGGCAGCCCCGATCGGCGCTGTATCGATAAGCACATAATCAAAGGTATTGCGCGCAACATCCATGAGTTTTTCAAAATATTTCTTATCCAGCATTTCGGTCGGATTTGGTACGCTTCGTCCTGCAAAGATCATGTAAAGTTTGGGAATGTTGGTCGCATAGATCACATTATCCGCAGACACCTGACCGCTCAGATAGTGGCTGAGTCCCTTGATCTCTTTTTTTCCCTCGATCTTTGCACGCAGTCGTCCAATAAAGACGGACTTTCGCATATCGGTATCAATGACCAGAACCGACTTTCCCAGTTCTGTCAAAGATCTTGCCAGATTAAATACTATGGTCGACTTGCCCTCGTTTGGCTGTGCACTTGTAAAAAGAATGGTCTTGATGTCATCGCCGCAGAACTGGATATTGGTTCGCAGAGCACGCAGTGATTCTTTCATGGCATAAGACTGTTCCTGAATTTGTCCAAATTGTACTGTTTCCATATCTGCCTCCTTATGCCCCTATCTTCTTTGCAAATTTTTTGATGCCGCCATCATGCGACTTGCCATGCTCACCGTCATCTTCTTCCCCATCCTTTGGAAGAGAAGCCAGCACATGCAGTCCCAGTTTCTTTTCCAGATCATCCGGGTTGACGATCGTATCATTCAAAAGATAAGAGACGGTCACGACAGCCGCTGCCAAAAGAAAGCCTAAGATAGCACCGATCAGGGTATTCTTTCCTACACTCGGACTGACCTGTTCATTGTCGGAATATCCATACTGGATGATGTTTGGCGGATCCTGATCCATCTTCTCCGCAATATAAGCAGCAGATACCTCTGCGATCTCATCCGCGATCGTCTTTGCCTCCTCCGGGTCTGCATCCTGTACCGTGATCTTCATGATACGGGAATCGGACGGATTCTCTAAAGACACCTTTTTATAAAGGGAGGCATAATCCTCCTCCAATCCCAGATTGGTGATGACCTGTTCCAAGACCGGACGTCCACTGATGACTTCCATATAATCACTGGTCAGATTGGTACCGATCTGTAGATCGGCAACACTGGTGATCGATGTACTTTTTGACAGTACATAAAGTTCCGCCGTAGACTCGTACATTGGTGTGATCAGGAAGCGGCTTCCTACAAAAGCGATCACAGCCACCAAGAGGGTCGAGATCGCCAAGAGTTTCCAATATGCTAAAAGTTCAAAGAACAACTCCTTGAGATCGATCTCCATTTCTTCGTTGTCTGCGACTTGTACTTGGTTTTCCATCTTATTTCTCCTTGCCTTTTGTTTTGCATCTGTCATCCGCGCAAAGGCAAAACATCTTTATGCCTGCGATCGCCCGGACCATGGATGATAGGTCGGCACGATATCTGCTACTATTTGTCGGATATCCTCCGCTTCACCCAGACATGCTTTCTCCAGATCTCGCAGTTGCTGCTCAAATCTGGCATCATCCATGTCGATCGGTTTTCCTATATGTATCAGATGGTTCGGCGTGCTCGTAAGCCCCTCCTCATCCATCAGGATCTCTTCGTATAATTTTTCGCCCGGGCGCAGTCCCGTATAGACGATCGGTATATCCACATCCGGCTCGTAGCCTGACAGTTTGATCAGGTTTCTTGCCATATCATCAATACGCACCGGATCTCCCATATCAAGGACAAAGATCTCTCCGCCTCTTGCATAGATGCCTGCCTGCAAGACCAAAGAAACTGCCTCCGGTATGGTCATAAAATAGCGCACGATATTGGGATCGGTCACAGTGACCGGACCTCCCTCTGCGATCTGCTTTTTAAAAAGCGGAATGACAGAGCCATTGCTACCTAAGACATTGCCAAAGCGGACTGCCGCAAACTCCGTGTCGCTCTCCCGGTTCATCATCTGCACGATCATCTCGCAAAGACGCTTGGATGCCCCCATGATGTTGGTCGGATTGACCGCCTTATCCGTAGAGATCAGGACAAAGCGTTTTACCCCATTTGTTGCCGCTGCCTTTGCCAGTTTGTAGGTGCCAAAGACATTGTTCTTGATGGCTTCGTTTGGTGACGACTCCATGAGCGGTACATGCTTGTGGGCTGCCGCATGAAAGATCACTTCCGGCTGGTACTTCTGCAACACAGAATTGACGCGGCTGGTATTGCGGACAGATCCGATCAGAGTCACCAGATCCAGATCCGGCATATGCCGTTTCAATTCCTGTTCAATGGCATAGGCATTGTTTTCATAGATATCAAAAATGATCAATTGCTTTGGTCCCTGAGCTGCGATCTGGCGGCAGAGTTCACTACCGATGGATCCCCCGCCGCCGGTCACCATGATGACACGTCCGGCGATAAAATCGTGGATGCCTGCATTATCTACAATGACCTGGTCGCGTCCCAGAAGATCCTCGATCTCCACGTTACGCAACTGGCTGACACTGACCTTACCATTGACGATCTGATAGATGCCCGGCACTGCCTGTACCTTGCATCCGGTATCCTTACAGATATTCAGGATCTCCTTTCGGTTCTTGGCACTCGTGGTCGGAATGGCGTAGATGATACGATTGACCTGATATTTTTCCACCATTTCCGGTATGCTATATCGATTACCAACGATCGGCACGCCCTGTAAGTAGCGTCCCAACTTGGCACGGTTGTCATCAATCACACAGCAGACATGCACACGGATATGGCTGCTGCTGACCAATTCTGAAATGATCATCCTACCGGCACTGCCCGCACCGATGATCATGATACGGTCTGTATCACCACTCTTCCTTTGCGCCATGACATTCTTTGTAGAGCGCAGGAAGCGATAGCCAAAACGCGTCGCCAGATTGCCGATAAACATAAGTACCCAGCCGATGACCCAGAAGGATACCGGCATACGCACAAACCATAACTCCTGATAAACAATAGAGATGATGGCACAGATGCCCATGGCAAAAAGCAGTCTCTGCAACTCCACCACGCTGGCAAAACGCCAGATACTGTGATAGAGGCGGAATATGTAAAAGACCACAAGACAGCACAAAGCATATGGCAGGATCACTGATTCATAACCGATCAGATACTCCTGTGGTATGTGGTCAAAGGATAGATCGAATCGCAGGAACAAAGCCATGAAGTAGGCCATCAAGATTACAAGTACATCAAAAAAGGCTAAAAGAATAGCCCTGCGCATCCATTGTGTATCCAAAGGAAAAGATGTATTAGATTTCATTTGTTCGTTTTCTTTTACATTTTCTCTTTTCATAACTGTTGAGAGTACCTCCTTATCTTCAGTACCCCCCCCCCCCGAAAAATTTAAGCCTTGTTTTAATTTTTCTCATTTTATTCTAATGTGATGATCTTTCTCGGATTGCTGTCCATCAGACGCTCTGCGGTTGCCACACCATAGCGCTTGGCTACGAAATCATAACATTGTCCCAGATGATTGCGGCGGGCGGTAACATCGTGACTGTCACTTGCTATGATATCAACTGCTTCCCGGTCCAGCAATTTCTTGCAAAATTGCTTTGTCCCGAATCCATTCTTTCCAAGCACTGCATCTGCATTGATCTGTATCCATACACCCTGTCGTCGTAATTGGCTAGCCAGTTGTATATTTTTTCGAAAGCAATCGTATCTCTCGATATGCGCGATCACGGGTATATAGCCATGACAAAGGAGTTCTTCGCTCATCTGGCGGATATAAGATTCCTCCGTATCATGCGCATACTCGGTAAACACATATTCACTCCCGGCAAGGGAAAGAACACGCTTTTCTTCTAAATGTGTAAGGATCCGGCTATTCACATGATATTCACAGCCCAAATACAGACGTAGGTCACGCTTGGCTGCTTCCTGTTGCAATTGTAAAAAGTGCTTACGAATAATATCCCCGGGATAAGAAAACATCCCATGTCGGTAATGCGGTGTCAGAATCATATCCGTGATTCCCTCCTCCACTGCCACATCAAGCATATGGATGGAATCTTCCAGTGTTTTCGCCCCATCATCCACTCCATAGAGCAAATGACAATGAATATCTACCAGTCCCATATTTCGTAGTTATCCTTTTTGCATAATGCAGAACTATCCGGTCATTATCTTATCACAACCCGCAGTTGTTGTAAACCAATATCTCAAGGTTTTATATTTTCCATAAATCAATTGTTATATTTGAATAAAGAATTAGGGGAAAATTAATATGGATCGCATAAAAGAATTAAGAACCAGAGAAAAACTAAGCCAACAGGCACTTGCAGATATGCTGCATGTGACACAGCAATCTATTTATAAATATGAACATAATTTGGCAATCCCGGAATTAGATATTCTAAAACATATGTCGGATATTTTTGATACATCCATTGATTACATAGTGGAAGAGACGGATATTCCTTTGCGATATGAGGTGATCGACGTCAAGGCTTCTCTTACCCGCGACGAGATGCGCATCATTGAGTATTATCGTCGTCTCTCACCAAAATCCAAGGATTTCTTACAGGAAATTATCTCCATGGATAAAAATAACCCGGAGCAGGAATGAATTATTTCATCCCCTCCCGGGTTATTTCTTTATTACACACTATGTAATTATGATTACAAACTCGTTCTCACAATCTTTGGCTGATAGCCGCCCTTTTCGAGGGCTTCCATGATCTGGTTCTTATGATCTGTGCCAAATGCCTCCAAGGTAATGCGAAGTTCTACGGCAGCATTACGGTTGGTCGTTACAAACTGGTTGTGCTCCAGTTTGATGACATTGCCCTGTACCCCTGCGATCGTCTCTGCGACTCTTGCAAGTTCGCCCGGCTTGTCCGGAAGCAGTACAGATACGGTAAAGATACGATCCCGGAAGATCAAGCCCTGCTGAACGACAGATGACATGGTGATAACATCCATATTACCGCCACTGAGGATAGAGACCACACGCTTTCCTTTGACATTTAATTTATTGAGGGCTGCCACGGTAAGCAGTCCTGAATTTTCTACGACCATCTTGTGATTTTCTACCATATCCAAAAAGGCTGCGATCAGTTCATCATCTTCCACTGTGATGATATCGTCTAAGTTCTTCTGGATATATGGGAAAATATTGCTTCCCGGTGTCTTTACAGCGGTACCGTCTGCGATCGTGTTAACTGTCGGAAGGGTCGTGACTTTTCCGTTTTTGATGGATGCCTGCATACAATTTGCCCCTGCCGGTTCTACACCGATGACCTTGATCTTTGGATTTAAGAGTTTTGCCAGTGTAGATACGCCGGTAGCAAGTCCGCCGCCACCGATCGGGACCAGGATATATTCTACCAGTGGTAACTCCTTAAAGATTTCCATAGCGATGGTTCCCTGTCCGGTCGCAACTGCCAGATCATCAAACGGATGGATAAAGGTATATCCATGCTCGTCTGCCAGTTCATAAGCCTTTGCACATGCCTCGTCATAGACATCCCCATAAAGGACAACCTCGGCACCCAGATTTTTGGTTCGGTTGACCTTGATCAGTGGTGTTGTGGTCGGCATAACGATGGTTGCCTTTGCGCCAAACTTCTTTGCGGCATATGCAACACCCTGTGCATGGTTACCGGCGGACGCTGTGATCAGTCCCTTCTTTCTTTCTTCCGGTGTCAGGGTGCTGATCTTATAGTAAGCGCCTCTTACCTTATAAGCCCCGGTCAACTGCATATTTTCCGGTTTCAGATAAACACTGTTCCCACACTTTTCGCTCAGGAAATCACTGTAGACCAACTTGGTCTCCAAAGTGACTTCGCTGACGATCTTACTTGCTTCTTCAAACTTGTCTAATGTCAACATCTTTTTTCTCTCCTTTACTGCTCTTCTGTATAAAACAATGCGTTTACAAATTCTTCCGCATCAAACTTCTCCAAGTCCTCGATCGTCTCACCGACCCCGATATACTTGACCGGTATGCCAAGTTCTGCCTGGATCGCCACTGCGATACCGCCCTTAGCCGTACCGTCCAGTTTGGTAAGTACGATACCGCTCAAGTCGGTGACCTCCGAAAATTCCTTTGCCTGATTGAGGGCATTCTGTCCGGTCGTACCATCTAAGACGACCAGAGTCTCACGATAGGCTTCCGGGAACTCCCGATCCACGATATTGTTGATCTTTCGCAATTCTTCCATGAGATTCTTCTTATTATGAAGTCGTCCCGCGGTATCGATCAAGAGCACATCACAACCTCTTGCCTTTGCCGCTGATACTGCATCATAGACAACGGATGCCGGATCAGAGCCTTCCTGTCCGCCGATCATATCCACCTGGGAACGGTTTGCCCATTCCTTCAACTGCTCGCCTGCCGCCGCACGGAAAGTATCGGCTGCCGCAAGCAGTACCTTTTTATTCTGCGCGCGCAGTTTGGCAGCCAGCTTGCCGATCGTCGTCGTCTTTCCTACGCCATTGACACCGACTACCAGCACGACCGAGGTGCGGTTTTCAAATTCATATGCCGCTTCCCCGATATCCATCTGCTGTCGGATGCTCTCAATGAGCAGTTCCTTGCACTCTGCCGGCTCCTTGATCTTTTGTTCTTTTACCTTGCGCTTTAGATCTTCTAAGATATTTTCCGTCGTGGTCACACCGATATCGCCCATAATGAGTATCTCTTCGAGTTCCTCGTAAAACTCGTCATCAATATTGGTAAAGCCACGGAAAATATAATCCATGTTCTTGACAAAATTATCTCTGGTCTTGGTAAGTCCTGCCAGTAATCGTTTGAAAAATCCGCCTTCTGCCATCTTCTCTCTCCTTATGCATCCAAATCATTTTCAATCAGGTTGACGGATACCAGTGCAGATACACCCTTTTCCTGCATGGTAATACCATAGAGTCTGTCTGCCGCATTCATCGTACCTCTTCTATGCGTAATGATAATAAACTGCGTGTTCTTCGTCAACTTATGTAAATAATTTGCAAAACGTCCTACGTTGGAGTCATCCAATGCCGCCTCGATCTCGTCCAAAAGACAGAACGGTGACGGTTTTAAGTTCTGGATGGCAAACAGAAGGGCGATCGCAGTCAGTGACTTCTCTCCACCGGATAACTGCATCATGTTCTGCAACTTCTTGCCCGGCGGCTGTGCGATGATGCGGATGCCGGTCTCAAGGATATCCTCACCCTCGACCAGTTCCAGCGTTCCCTTGCCACCGCCAAAGAGTTCCTTAAATGCCTTATCAAACTCTCTTTGGATATCAGCAAAGCCTTCCGTAAACTGTTTGCGCATGCCCTCGTCCAGATCGTCGATAATGCCCATTAAGGTCTGCTCTGCCTCGACCAGATCATCATGCTGTCCTTTTAAGAAATTGTATCGCTCCGATACTTCCTTATATTCTTCGATCGCATTGACGTTGACATTTCCCATGCGGCGGATCTCATCCTTGACCCCGGATGTTGCTCTTCGCATCTGATCCAGATCATCATATTCCGGATCGCGGAGTTTTTCCGCCCCACGCTGGGTCAGTTCATATTCTTCCCACATATAGGTGTTCTGATAATTGATGGCCTCTTCCAGTTTCTCACGCTGTGAATTCAAGCGGTAGATTTCCTTATCCAAAGCAGAAATGCGGTCTGCAATTTCTTCTCTTTGTCCGAAAAATCCCTTGTATTCCTGGTTCATGGCATCCTTTTGTTCCAAGGCTTCTTTCAGTCGGATTTCCAGTGCTGCAAAATTGTCATCGCTGGCGATCATGGTCTTTTTGATCTCTTCAATATCACCACGCTTTTTATTGGCATCTTCCTTGCCATTCTTGGCTTCTTCTACCAGGCGTATGATATCGGCTTCTTTTTTCTCGATCTCGCTTGCGACACGCTGACAGTTTTCCATGACAAAAGTAACTTTTTGTCTGGCACTGGCTTCTTCGATCTGTGCCTCGGAAACATTGCGGGCTGCCGATGTCTCCATATAGGTCTTTTCATCCAGAAGTCTCTGATATTCCTCTGTCTGCTCTTTTAAGTCCTGTTCCTTTTGGGCAGCCTCGGTACGCTCGCGCTCGATCTCTTTCTTGCCGGCTGCGATGTCACGCAACTGACGCTCCATCTCCTCGCTCTCGGTATTCAGACTGGAGAAAGCATTCTGGCTTTCGGACTTCTGCTCCTGCACACGCTGCAAATGGATCTGTGCCGTGTTGCAGGCAAGTGCATTTTTCTCCATCTCGCTGCGGTTTTCCTCCCGGTCTGCCTCCAGGAGTGCCTGTGCGGTCTCTATCTCTGCGATGCGGTCTTTTGCCGCCTTCTTCTCATCCCGTAAAGATGCCAGTTTCTTTTCCAGATCATCAATCTCGCGGTTTCTTCCCAAAAGATTGCTGTTGTTCTTGAAACGTCCACCGGAAAGAGATCCGCCCGGGCTGAAATACTCGCCCTCGAGTGTAACAATATGTAAAGAATAGTGGTTCTTCTTTGCCAATGCGATACCATTGTCTACCGTATCTACCACGATCACGCGTCCCAATAGATAAGAAAGGACATTGGCATACTTGGCATCTGCCTCCACCAATTCGTTGGCAAGTCCCAGCACGCCCCGATCGGATAAAATGCTCTTATCCTTGGCAAAGCCCTTGCCGGAAACACTGGTCAAAGGCAGGAATGTCGCACGTCCCAGACGATTTTCTTTCAGATAAGTGATCATCTTTTTCGCGGTCGCCTCATCCTTGGTCACGATATTCTGGATGTTACCGCTGAGTGCCGTCTCTATGGCAATCTCATACTTTTTGTCAACATGGATCAGATCGGAAACAACACCGATAATGCCCGGATTGGTCTCCTTTTGCTCCATGACCTTGCGGATACTGTTGCCATAGCCGTCATAGCGCTCGGCAATATTCTTTAAAGCCTCCAACTTGGAAGATAACTTATTGTAGTCATCCTGACTGCTCGTCAGACGGCTCTGGGCTTCTCTGCGCTTATTCTTCCACTCGACCGCCTTATGTCCGTATTCCTCTTCCTTGTGCTTGCTGGCATCCAAGGCAGACTTGGCATCCTCGTATTCTTTCTGGCAGCGTTCCAGTCTTTCGTTCAGATCTTCTTCCTCGGTCTTGCGCTGTAAGAGGCGCTGGTTGAGTTGCGCCTTGCGGATGTTGATCTGTTCCAGCATGGTATCCAGACGCTGTTCTTTGGATTGAATGCTTCCCTTGGCATTTAAAAGATCCATCATTGCCTGGTTGTTCTGCTCGATCCCATCCGAATATTTCTTGATGTCCGCCTGCAAGTCATCATTGAACTTGCGCACAGAAGCAAGACGTCTTTCCACTTCTTCCAACTGTTCCTGCAACTGGGCTTTTTCTGTCTCGTAGGCATCTTTTTGCCGGATATATTCTTTCTTTTCCGCCTCTAAGGCTCCCTTTCTCTCCGAAAGGTTCTCATCCGCACTCTCCGCAAAACGGATCTGTTCTTCTAAAATGCGGATCTGGTTTTCCAGTTTGCCTTTCATGAGCGTGGTATTGCTCTGTTCCTCACGGATGCCCTGTATCTGCTCATCCATGGCATTCAAGCCTTCTTCCAGCGATGCATACTGGACTTTGATCTTTTCCTGCTTGTCCTTATTTTCCGTCATCTGCGTCTCAGCGATCTGATAATTCTTCTCTATCTCTGTCAGACGGCGGTTCATATCTTCAATCTCCAGCAGGAACATATTGACCTCTAAGGTCTTTAACTCCTCTTTTTTCTTTAAGAAGAGTTTAGCATTCTCTGCCTGACGCTCTAAAGGTCCTACCTGGCGCTCCAATTCGGATAAAATATCATTGACACGGACCAGATTTTCCCGTTCATGCTCCAATTTTTTGACCGTTGCTGCTTTGCGCTTTTTGAACTTAACAATACCAACTGCCTCGTCAAAGAGTTCGCGGCGCTCCTCCGGCTTACCGCTCAAGATCCGCTCGATCTGCCCCTGTCCGATGATGGAATACCCTTCCTTACCGATACCGGTATCATAGAAAAGTTCGTTGACATCCTTCAGACGACAAGGCGATCCATTGAGCAGATATTCACTCTCGCCGGAACGATAGACGCGTCTGGCGATCGTCACTTCCTCATAATCAATCGGAAGCAGATGATCTGAATTGTCCATGGTAATGGCTACATAAGCATAACTGAGCGGCTTGCGGTTCTCTGTTCCCGCAAAAATAACATCCTGCATGCTTGCACCACGAAGCTGCTTGGCACTCTGTTCACCAAGTACCCAGCGGACCGCATCGGAAACATTACTCTTTCCACTACCATTTGGTCCTACAATGCCGGTGATGCCGTTATGAAAATCAAATACGATCTTATTTGCGAAGGACTTGAATCCATACATTTCAATGCTTTTTAAATACATATTCTTCCCCAAAAACTTTCTATTTGTTCTGACTCTCCTGCTGCTTTAAATACAAGAGTCCATGATAAGCGGCTTCCTGCTCAGCTGCCTTTTTCGTACCGCCGCTGCCGTCGCCCAACTTCTGATCTCCCACCGTCACATCCACATGGAATACTTTGGCATGATCCGGTCCACTCTCTCCCAAAAGATGATAGGTCACATTCTGGTGGAACTTTGCCTGACAGACCTCCTGTAAAATGGTCTTGCTGTCATAGAACATACGCTTGTGCTCAATGTCCGTCATGATATAACGGAGTACAAAGGCTTTGGCAGCATCAAAACCGCCATCCAAAAAGATAGCACCGATCACTGCCTCCAAGGCATCCGACAAGACAGACTTACGCGTCCTGCCCCCTGTCATGTCCTCTCCTTTGCCCAGATAGATATAAGATCCCAGATCGATCTCTTTGGTACAATAGGCAAGGGTCGGTTCACAGACCATGCTCGCACGAAGTCTCGTAAGATCTCCTTCCGGAAGATCCCTGTAATTCAAAAACAAAAATTCACTGGAAACAGCCTCAAGCACTGCATCACCCAAAAATTCCAACCGTTCATTGTCGGATAACTTTTTCATATGTTTCTCATTTGCATAAGAACTGTGGGTCAATGCCTGGCGCAATAAACTTTCGTTTTCAAACTCATATCCTATTACTTCCTGAAACTCTTTTATTGTCTTCACTTTTTTCTCCTTAACAGAGCAAAAGCCCTTGAACCAAGGGCTTTTGTCATCTAACATTCTGTTCGATTAACCAACCGTCTTTTTGATCAATTCTACAGCATCGCCAACGGTCACGATCTTTTCAGCCTCTTCTACATTCACTTCAATGTCAAGTTCTTCTTCAATTCCCATAATAATCTGGAAAACATCAAGTGAATCTGCTCCAAGATCATCCACAAATGTGGTATCCATTGTGATCTCTGCCTGATCTACGTTCAAGACCTCAGCAATGACCTTTCTCAGCATTTCTAATTCCATCTCGAATTACCTCCTCTATTCTGTCTTATCTTCCACGCAAATGTTTGCTTGTATTTTACCACTAATATCCTGTTCTTTAAAGGACACACATTGAATAATTGAATTTTTGATCTCTTTTGCCTTGGAACTGCCGTGTGTCTTAACGACCAGTCCTTTCAAGCCCAAAAGCGGTGCTCCGCCATATGCAGATGCATCAAATGCCTTTAAGGTATTCTTCAAAGCCGGCAAAGCCAGCGCTGCTCCGATCTTGCTCCTCAGGGTGCTCATCAGACCAGTCTTGATCACGCCGATCAAAGTCGAACTGAGTCCCTCGTATAACTTCAAGATCACATTGCCAACAAATGCCTCACAGACAATGACATCAGCCGCGCCCGACGGAATATCTCTCGCCTCAATGCTTCCTATAAAATTGATGTCCTTACATTCTTTTAATAAAGGATAGGTCTCCTTGACCAAAGCATTTCCTTTTTCTTCCTCAGCACCAATATTAACAATGGCAACTTTCGGATTTGGGATGCCTACGACATGCTCCATGTAGATCGATCCCATACGCGCAAACTGAACCAGATGGGAGGATCTCGCATCCACATTGGCGCCGCAATCGATCAGAAGCGATACCCCTTTCTTGGTCGGGATCAGTGGTGCTAAAGGTGCTCGTTCTACACCCTTGATCTTGCCAACGATCACTTGTCCGCCTACTAAAACTGCTCCGGAACTGCCTGCGGAAACAAAACCATCCGCCTTGCCCTCCTTGATCAGTTTGAGTGCCACAACGATCGATGAATCTTTCTTTTTGCGTATTGCCATAACCGGCGGTTCTGCTGTCTCGATCACCTGACTTGCCGGTACGACCTCGATACGATCTGTCGGATAGGAGTATTTTGCAAGTTCGGACCTGACCACATCCGCAAGCCCTACCAAAAGTACTTTGATGTCGTCTCTCTCCTTGACTGCCTCTACACATCCCTTGACAATCTCAACCGGCGCGTTATCACCGCCCATAGCATCTACGGCTACGACTTTTATATTATCCATGATACGCCTTCCTCCTATGCATAAAAATGCATCATAAGAAAAATATACTATAAGTGCACCTATAAATCAACACCAAATCTCCCCGGAAAAAGAGCAAAAAAATAAGGCTTTCCGATAGGAAAGCCTCATGTTTCATCTTAGTCCTGAGCGATGATCTCTTTCTTATTGTAGGAACCGCAGTTCTTACAAACTCTATGTGGAACCATTAACTCTCCACACTTGCTACATTTTACTAATGTAGGAGCTGTCATCTTCCAGTTTGCTCTTCTCTTATCTCTTCTACCCTTAGAAGACTTATTCTTTGGACAAATTGACATATCGGGTCACACCTCCTTAAATTCATTAAAGATATCTTGGAACTTTGCCATTCTTGGATCTATTACCTGACGATCACATCCGCAGTCCTGCTGGTTCAAATTCTGACCACACACCGGGCATATACCCTTGCAATCATCCTTGCACAAGACTTTTGTCGGCCAGTTCACCAAGATTTCGTCATAAATCAGTCTGTCAACATCTAACTCATGTTCCTCCAGAAAGGTATTTTCCTCATCCTCTGCAAACTGCACATGACCATCTGCAAGCATGACCTTGCGATCAATGGCAATCTGCAGTGTCACATCGACATCAGACAGACATCTGTCACACGGAACTACCACATCCAGAGTAGTGTCACCTGAAATCAATAATTGCTTATTGTTATCATTTGTCAGACATATACTGAATGGCTTAATGTCGGTAATAGGAAATCTGCCTTCGCTCACAGAAACTTCTGACATCTCTGTTGTAACAGGTATCTCTCGTTTCTTATCGGCTGTAGAAATGACATCTAAAATATCAAACTTCATAGTCTCTCCTATTCACACTCAAACTATTATACATAGACGTCAGGCGCTTGTCAACAACTTTTTCGCCTGATTTCTTATTTTACAAGTGCTACGGTTTCTCTTGCAATAGCAAGTTCTTCGTTGGTAGGGATCACGCATACCTTCACCTTGCTGTCCGGTGTAGATAAGGTAACTTCATCACCGAAAGTCTTAAGGTTGGTCTCCTCATCAATAGCGATACCCAGATAACCTAAGTATTCACATACCTTGCGGCGGACAAGTGCAACATTTTCACCGATACCGGCGGTAAATGCGATAGCATCCACACCATTCATGGCGGCTACATAAGAACCGATGTATTTTGCTACACGATAGCAGAATACATCAACAGCGTCTGCTGCCAACTGGTTGCCGGCCTTGATCTCTGCCTGCAGATCACGGAAGTCGCTGGATCCGCCCTTAGTCATACCGGAAAGACCGGACTTCTTATTTAATACGGTAACCATCTCTTCGATGTTTAAGTTTTCTTTCTTTGCAATAAACTCCATGATCGCCGGATCAATGTCACCGGAACGAGTTCCCATAACAAGACCTTCGAGTGGAGTCAGACCCATGGAAGTATCTACGCACTCGCCATTTAAAACAGCACTGATAGATGCACCGTTTCCAAGGTGTGCTACGATGATCTTGGAATTTTTCAGATCCATATCTAAGTACTCTGCGCATCTCTTAGATACAAAACTATGGCTGGTTCCGTGGAAACCATAACGTCTCACTGCATATTTCTCATAGTATTCATATGGAAGTCCGTACAGATAAGCCTTTCTTGGCATAGTCTGATGGAAAGCAGTATCAAAAACACCTACCATTGGTACATTTGGCATGAGTTCCTTGCAGGCATTGATACCGATCAGGTTTGCCGGATTGTGCAGCGGTGCAAGATCATTACACTCTTCGATAGTCTTTAAGACATCATCGGTAAGTACAACGGAAGATGCGAACTTCTCTCCACCATGTACGACACGGTGTCCAACGGCATCGATCTCCTCCAGGCTCTTGATAGCACCTGTCTTGTCGTTGATGAGTGCCTCGATCACAAGTTGGATCGCCTGCTTATGTGTCGGCATATCTGTCTCGGTAATCTCCTTATCCAGACCGGTCTTCTGATATACAAGTCTGCCGTCAATACCAATACGTTCACAAAGTCCCTTTGCAAGTACAGATTCGCTTTCAGAATCAATGAGCTGATACTTCAAAGAAGAACTTCCACAGTTGATAACTAAAATATTCATCGTTTATCTCTCCATTTCTTATTTCCTTTTCTTGGGGCATGCCCAAACTTAAGTCTATTATAC
>CAVGHS010000047.1:0-15816 GCA_963629085.1 bacterium | reverse complement strand
ACTCAAGGAGAAAAGAGAAAAACTGCCACCCGATGATCCTACCGTTATGCCTGTGGATCCAGATTATGATTTGATGGCATATAGTAATACTAAGATTGATTATGAATACATCATCAATCTGATTCAAAATATTGTGAATGCGAATGTGGATGATAGGGATCTTTCGCCGGAGGAACGACAGAAACAATTCGATGAGATAAAGCAATATATCGAAGAACTGCGTAAGGATAATGATAAAGTGGCAAATATCATGTCAAATCTGGTTGAAGAGATTCAGAAAGATGAAAAGCAGTACGAGGGGCAGTCGATTTCACATATTGTCGAGCGTATGAAAAATGAGTGTGTAGAGAATCTGGTTCGGGATTTTTGTATTCGATGGAAAGCATCTGAAGATGATGTGATGTATGCGGCAAGGCATTACAGAAATGACCAGATACCAAACGAAACTGCCATACGTGAGACAGCAAATTATATAGAATATAAAAATGCAGAAGAAAGTGCATTGCGTAAATTTCAGTACTATAATAAATTGATAGCGGAGTTGAAAAAGATTTTGAAAGAGGAAATAATGCCACTTTCAGATCATTAGCAGGTGCCTTAGTCAGTATATCTGTTTTATATCAGCGTAAGTAGGACAATGGAGGAGACTTATGCTAAACGATATGACGAAAACGACGCTATTTTATGATTATTATATGCAATGGATTGAAGTATATAAGCGGGATGCTATTCGCGAGGCAACGATGGCGAAATATCTCATGACCCAAAAGTGGGTACAGAGATTGGCACCAAACTTACAGGTGCAGGAATTGACAAGAACAGCGTATCAGAAATTACTGAACGATTATGCCAAAGAACATGAACGTCAGACAACGTTGGATTTTCATCACCAGTTAAAGGGAGCAATATTGGATGCAGTAGATGAGGGACTGATTGAAAGAGATCCAACGCGGAAAGCAATCATTAAGGGGAAGCAGCCGCGAGCAAAAAAGATAAAATATTTGAATCAGTTTGAATTGCATACGCTGATTGCGGATCTGGATATTAAAGACGAACCAAACTGGGATTGTTTTATCTTGTTGGTTGCAAAGACGGGAATGCGATTTTCGGAAGCACTTGCCATAACGCCTGCGGATTTTGATTTTGCGCGCCAGACACTTTCTATTAGCAAAACGTGGGATTATAAGGGGAATGGTGGATTTTTGCCAACAAAAAACAAGTCTTCTGTTAGAAAAATACAGATTGATTGGCAGATAGTGGTTAAGTTTTCGGAACTGATCAAAGGGATGCCGGAAGATGAACCTATTTTTGTGGGAGCGGACAAAATATATAATTCTACTGTGAATGAAGTTTTAACAAGGCATTGCAAAAACTGTGGAATTTCCATTATTTCGATTCACGGACTGCGCCATACCCATGCGTCGCTTCTATTATTTGCCGGTGTGTCCATCGCAAGCGTGGCTCGCAGATTAGGGCATGCTAGCATGACGACTACGCAAAAGACCTATCTGCATATTATTCAGGAATTGGAAAATAAGGATGTAGATTTGGTTATGAGAACTTTATCGGGATTGTAAAAAGATGTTTTAGTACTTACGCTGTATAAATAAAATGGCTGGCACTTTCGCGCCAGCCATTTTGCAACTTATTTATTCAACTCGGCGATCATATAAAGCAATTTCTCGGAATCTTCCCATCCAAGGCATGGGTCGGTGATGGACTTGCCATAGATCTGATGATCGGAAATCTTCTGGGAGCCTTCTTCCAGATAACTTTCTACCATGACACCCTTGACCAGTTTCTTGACATCGCTTGAGAACTGGCGGCTCATCATGACCTCGCGCACAATACGGATCTGCTGCTTGAATTGCTTGTTGGAGTTGGAGTGGTTGGCATCCACGATCGCAGCCGGATTGACAAGATCCATAGAGGCATACATATCGGAAAGGCGAACCAGATCTTCATAGTGGTAGTTCTGCACACAGTTGCCGTGTTTGCTGACAGCTCCGCGCAGGATCGTATGTGCCAAAGGATTGCCGGTCGTACGCACTTCGTAACCGGAAAAGGTAAAGTGATGCGCATGCTGTGCGGCATATACGGAGTTGAGCATAACGGAGAAGTCACCACTGGTCGGATTCTTCATACCACTTGCTACATCAAAACCACTGACAGTCAGACGGTGGTGCTGATCTTCTACGGAACGTGCACCGATGGCAACGTAGGAGAGCAGGTCTTCAACGTAAGGCCAGTTCTCCGGGTAGAGCATCTCATCAGCACAGGTAAAACCACTCTCGCGGATAGCGCGCAGGTGCATTTTACGCATAGCGATCAGACCTTCGACCATATCCGGCGCTTTGGTAGGATCCGGCTGGGAAGCAATGCCCTTGTAACCGGAACCGGTCGTTCTAGGTTTATTGGTATAGATACGAGGAACAATGAGCACGCGGTCCTTGATCCTTTCCTGTACGGAAGTTAGGTGGTTGACATATTCGCAGACAGAATCTTCATTGTCTGCGGAGCATGGTCCGATGATGGCGAGCACGCGGTCGTCTTTTCCTGTAATAATATCTGCGATCTGCTGATCTCTGTCGACCTTTAAAGCCTTCATCTCCGGTGTAAGAGCGTATTGACTTTTTATGGTATCCGGATCCGGCATCTTTTTTAAATATGAAAAACTCATGATAATCTCCATTCTGTCGCAGATTGCGACATAAATTTAACAAATAATATATTATAAGAAATTGTTGCCTCTGTCAAACATTGGGATGTATCTTACATTGACTTTGGATCGTGATTTTGATAAAATAAACAAGATTTGTATTAGGTAGGCGTAGCGTAGCTGGATAACGCATCGGACTCCGACTCCGAAGATCGCTGGTTCGAATCCAGTCGTCTACATTCAAAACACTATGTGTTGGGGAGATTTTTCTTGGAGGTGAAATCGTTGAAAGTGAAAGAATTCTTTCATAAGATAAAGATAGATAAGATCACGGCATTCGTCAAAAAGAATGCAAGGTATTTTGGCGCAGCAGCCGTCTTTGCGGCAATGGTACTTATCCTTGCCAGATGTACAGACGGTACGGCATCGGACAAGGATCCGATGGCAGGTGCATATCAGCAGTATGCAGAGAGCGACAATCAGGAGGTCAATGACCTGATTGCTAAATACTATGAGTATTATGCAGCGGGGGATACCGACTCCCTCAAACAGATCGCCACACCGATCTCAGATGCAGAAGTCAGTTATATCCAGTTCTATAGTCAATATATTGAAAAGTACCAGAATTTGAAGGTCTACACCAAACGCGGTTTGGACAAGGATTCCTATCTGTGTTCCGTATATCTGCAGATCAAATTTGCCAATATTGATACACCGGCGGCGGGCTTGGATTTCTTCTATGTGCAGACCAAGGATGACGGTAGCCTCTATATCAACAATGTATATGGTTCCTTCAACCAGTCCAATGGCGAGTTTGATATGGATACCGATATTTCCTCTCTGATCGCGACCTTTGAACAGCAGAGCGATGTACTCGCATTGCAGGCTGAGGTGCAGCAGGAGTGTAATGAGGCTATGCTTGCAGATGAGAATCTGAACACCTTTGTCAATACGACCTTACAGGATGCTATCAAGCAGTGGGCAGCAGATTATAAGGCATCCGTTGCCAAGGCAGCCGAAGAAGCAGCGGCAGCCAAGGCGGCAGAGGAAGAAGCAGCAGCCAAGGCGGCAGAAGAAGCCAAGGCAGCAGAGGAGGCAGCGGCAGCCGAAGCGGCAGAAGCAGCCAATGCCAAGACCAAGGTCACCACGGACAAAATCAATGTGCGTGATGCGGCATCAGAAGACGGCAATCTTTTAGGACAGTTGGCATCCGGTACACAGGTTACCTGGTATGCAGATGAAAATGGCTGGGCAAAGATTGATTACAACGGCACCAAGGCATATGTAAAGGCAGATTATCTGGCAGATGTATCCGGTGATGGTACGCAGGATACGACGCAGTCCAACAGTACCGCCAGCGTTGCACAAGGGCAGGAGATCACACTTGCCAATACGGTCAATGTCCGTGAGAGCATGAGCGAGACGGCTTCCAAGGTGGCAGTTGCTTACGCGGGAGAACAGGTCACAGTGATCGAGTCTTATGCGGATGGATGGACCAAGGTCAATTACAATGGCAAGCAGGGATACTGCAAGACGGAATACTTACAGTAAAAGCAGTTTTTATAATGTATCTTTAGGGGCAGTCCATTTGGTCTGTCCCTTTCGTAGCCTTATAGGAATCGGACAGAAAGGAGACCCATGGCAGAAGAAGAGATCCGCCTAAATAAATATTTGAGCGAAGCAGGCATTTGTTCCAGAAGAGAAGCGGACCGTTGTATTGAAGAGGGAAAAGTCTTAGTCAATGGCAAGGTGGCTGCTATGGGACAAAAGGTTAAAATGTCCGATTGTGTGGAATACTGTGGACGAGAGGTCATAGGAAAGCCCAAGGATGTCCTGCTTTTATTCAACAAGCCTGTCGGCATTGTCTGTACGGCAGAAAAGCGGGAAAAACACAATGTGGTCGATTATATCGATTATCCGACCCGGCTTTATCCGGTAGGTCGTCTGGATAAAAATTCCAGAGGGCTCCTTCTGATGACCAATCAGGGAGATCTGGTCAATCAGATCATGCGCAGCCGTTACCATCATGAAAAAGAGTATATTGTGCGTGTCGATCGTCCGATCGATGCGGCTTTTGTGGAACGTATGGCAGCAGGGGTCTATCTGTCAGAACTAAAGGCCACGACCAGACCATGCAAGGTGGAAAAATTATCCAAATTTACCTTTCGCATCATTTTGACCCAGGGACTCAACCGCCAGATCCGCCGTATGTGCATGGAATGTGGTTATCATGTACGGGATCTTGAGCGTGTGCGCATTATGAATCTGACGCTGGATGGCATAGCGGAAGGACAGTATCGTCCGATCACTGCGGCAGAATTTGCCCAGTTACAGAAACTACTTAGAGGTTGATATGGATATTAAGGAAGAAGTCAAAACATTACGGGAGCAAATCGAATATCACAGCAATCGTTACTATAATATGGACGCACCGGAGATCACGGACTATGAGTATGATATGCTCATGCAGCGCCTCAAGCAGATCGAAAAAGAGTATCCGGAACTGATAGACGCATCTTCTCCGACACAAAAAGTCGGCGGAAGTGCTAAAAGAGAGGCTGGCGTGCTGGTGCGCCACAATGTACCGATGCTGAGTTTGCAGGACGTATTCTCCAAGGAAGAAGTCATGAACTTTGTGAAGGAGATGCAGGAAAAACTGGAAGATCCTGAGTTTGTTGTCGAGTACAAGATCGACGGACTTTCCATGTCATTGCGCTACGAACAGGGCAAACTTGCGCTGGCAGAGACCAGAGGAGACGGCATCAACTTTGGCGAGGATGTTACGGCAAACGCCAAGGTGATCGAAGATGTAAAGACGACTTTAAAGGATGCACCGGACTATCTGGAGATCCGCGGAGAAGTCTACATGACGGAAGCCGCCTTTTCCCATGTGAATGAGACACAGGAACTGCTTGGCAAAAAGACATTCGCCAACCCGAGAAACTGTGCCGCAGGAACGCTTAGGCAACTGGATAGCAAGGTGGTAAAAGACCGCCATCTTTCCATGTTTATCTTTAATTTACAGCAATCGGTGGGACGGGAATTCCTGACCCATACCGAAGCATACGAATATATGAAATTCCAGCACATTCCGGTCATCGAGGATTACCGGATCTGCCACAGTGGTGAGGAGGTCTGGGATGCCATCTGCGCCATTGGCGAGAACCGTGGAAATCTGGCATACGATATTGACGGAGCCGTAGTCAAGATCAATCGCTTCTCTGACCGCGAACTTTTGGGAAATACATCCAAAGTGCCGCGTTGGGCGATCGCCTACAAGTACCCACCGGAGGAAAAAGAGACCAAATTACTGGATATCGAATTATCGGTTGGACGTACGGGGCGTATCACACCGACCGCGATCTTTGAACCGATCCGCCTGTGCGGAACTTCGGTCAGTCGAGCAACCCTGCACAATCAGGATTTTATCAATGATCTGGATATTGGGATCGGTGATACCATTCTGGTCTATAAGTCAGGAGAGATCATTCCAAAGGTCAAAGAGGTATTGCATGACAAGCGTCCGGCAGGGGTAAAGACCTTTGTCATCCCGGATAAGTGTCCTGTGTGCGGAGCGCCGACTTACCGGGAAGAAAATACGGCGGATATCAAGTGTTCTTCGGCGACCTGCCCGGCACAACTGGAACGCCATATCATCAATTTCGTAGGGCGTGATGCCATGGATATTAAGGGATTCGGCACAGCCTATATTGAGGAACTCATTCATCAGGGATATCTGCATGATATTGCGGATATCTATGGACTCTATGAATACCGGGATCAGTTGATCGAAAAGGGTATTCTAGGGAAAGAAAAAAATACAGATAAACTCCTCGGAGTG
Source organism: bacterium (assembly GCA_963629085.1). Classification (GTDB taxonomy): domain Bacteria; phylum Bacillota; class Clostridia; order Lachnospirales; family Lachnospiraceae; genus Pararoseburia. Next base: position 9,316 of record CAVGHS010000047.1, on the reverse strand, counting down.
ATCGAGGCATCCAAGGAAAATGATGCTTATCGTCTTTTGACAGGACTTGGCATACCGGGGATCGGTAAAGCAGCGGCAAAATCACTGCTGGATCATTTTGGCTCCATCGATGCAGTGGCAAAGGCAGGACCGGAAGAATTGGTCGAGGTCAATGATATTGGAGAGATCAGTGCAAAAGCCATCTATGCCTATTTCCGTGAACCGGTCAGCCTAGGGATCTTAGAGCGAATGCAAAAGCACGGTGTCAATATGGTGCGCCAACAGGCAGCAGATAGTGACAATGTGCTTGCAGATCTTACATTTGTGATCACAGGAACACTCCCGAACATGGGAAGAAAGGAAGCCGCAGAACTGATCGAACGCCACGGCGGTAAGGTCAGCGGTTCTGTTTCTAAAAAGACAAACTATCTACTGGCTGGTGAAAATGCAGGAAGCAAACTGGATAAGGCCAACGCCTTAGGAGTCACCGTGCTTACAGAGGAAGAATTACTGGAAATGCTTCAAGGCAAAGCCTAGAGAATAGAGATAGAAAGAGGGGGCAATTATGCCGATAAAAACACAGAGTGATCTGCCTGCAAAGGCAATCTTAGAGCATGAAAATATATTTGTTATGGATGAAGAAAGGGCACTTCATCAGGATATCCGTCCGATCGAGATCGGAATTTTGAACCTCATGCCTTTAAAGGAAGATACGGAACTACAGATGCTGCGTTCCCTGTCAAATTCCCCACTTCAGGTAGATGTTACCTTTATCGCAGTGGAGAGCCATATTTCAAAAAATACGTCCATGAGCCATTTGAACAAATTTTATCAGACTTTTGGTGACATCAAAGACCGGAATTTGGATGGACTGATCATTACAGGGGCACCGGTAGAACTGCATGATTTTGAAGAAGTGGATTATTGGGATGAACTGGTCGAGATCATGGAGTGGTCAAAGACCCATGTGACCTGCACCTTTTATCAGTGCTGGGGTGCACAGGCGGGGCTGTATTATCACTATGGCATCAAAAAGGAGATCTTAGATCAAAAGATCTTTGGTGTCTATAAGCACAAGGTACAAAACCGTAAGATCCCGTTGGTACGCGGTTTTGATGATTATTTTATGGCACCACATTCCAGACATACCAGGATGGATGAGGATGCGATCCGAAACAACCCGGATCTGATCGTGCTGGCAGAGTCGGAAGAGGCAGGCATCTTTTTGATCCTGTCCAAGGATAACAGCCAGATCTTTTGTATGGGACATCCGGAATATGATCGCCTGACCCTGGATAAAGAGTACAAGCGCGATCTGGAAAAAGGCATGGATATCCAGATGCCGGTCAACTATTATCCGAATGATGATGTGAATGAAAGACCGCAGTTACAATGGCGTTCCCATGCAAATTGCTTATATACCAACTATCTGGACTACTATGTCTACCAGATGACACCGTATGATCTGCATTGGCTGCCAAAGGACAAACGATAAAAGAATGTGCAAAAAACTTCCCAATTTACGGGAGGTCTGATATAATGATGCTAACAATATGTTTAGGAGGCTACCGATATGGCAGAAGATAGAAAGAGTTTTGTTATCAAAGAGAGCGAAAATGGTGGGGTCAATATCACAGACGAAGTAGTTGCAATCATCGCAGGACTTGCTGCTACAGAGGTGGAAGGTGTATCTTCTCTGGCTGGTAATCTGACCAATGAAGTGATCAGCAAGGCAGGGGTGAACAAGTTATCCAAGGGTGTAAAGATCATCACAGAAGAAGAAAACAAAGTGGCAGTACGTCTGGGAGTGAATATCTCTTATGGCTATGAGATCCCAAAGATCTGCCAGCAGGTGCAGGACAAGGTCAAGAATGCGATCGAGAATATGGTCGGACTTGAGGTCATCAGTGTAGATATCAAGATTGCATCTGTAGCGGTTGCAGGGGAATAATTCTTTTGTTTTATCAAGGATTACGCTATAATCAAGGGTGTCTGAAAAGACATCCTTTTTTACCATATTATCAATACATTGAGGGAGCGAAAAAGGTCTATGACAATGACGAGAAGACAAATACGAGAAGAGATATTTAAGATCATCTTTCAGGCGGATTTCCACGCGGAGGAAGATCTGCCGGAGCAGGTAGACCTGTTCTTACAGGATGAGAGTCAGCCGGAGCAGGAAACAGAAGAATTTCCGGTCAAGAGCGATAAGGAATTAGAGCAGGAAAAATATATTGCCGATAAGAGCAGTGATATCTTTGCCCATGTGGAGGAGATCGATGCGATCATCAACGAAGCAGTGGAGGGCTGGAAGACCAGCCGTATGGCAAAGGTTGATCTGTCTTTGATCCGTCTGGCGGTCTATGAGATCCGTTACGAGAAATTGCCAAAAGGCATTGCCATCAATGAAGCCGTAGAACTGGCAAAGACCTATGGTACGGACCAGTCGGCTGGATTTGTCAATGGAGTATTAGCAAGGATCCATGAATAAAAATATCTATGGTGTAGGGCAGGTCAATGCATATATCCAGCGGATGTTTGCAGAGGATTTCCTGCTTCGGGATATCCGGATCAAAGGAGAGGTCTCCAACTGCAAGTATCATTCCAGCGGTCATATCTACTTTACCTTGAAGGATGCGGGCGGAGCGATCTCTGCCATCATGTTTCGCGGCAGTCGTGCCAAGGGACTTCGCTTTCCTATGAAGGATGGAGATCAGGTCGTAGTTACCGGGTCTGTCTCCGTTTATGAAAAGGGTGGCACCTATCAGATCTATGCAAAAGAGATCACACTGGATGGGGCAGGAGATCTGTATATACGTTTTGAGCAGTTAAAAAAAGAACTGGAAGAAATGGGCATGTTTGCCGCAGAGTACAAAAAGCCCATCCCTCGTTTTGCCCAGCGGATCGGTATTGTGACGGCACCGACCGGTGCAGCCGTGCGTGATATCATTCAGATTTCCAAAAGACGCAATCCCCATGTATCTATTGTCCTATATCCGGCTTTGGTACAGGGAGAGGGGGCTGTAGAGAGCATTATCTCCGGTATCATGGCACTGGATGCCATGGACCTTGACGTTTTGATCGTTGGCAGAGGCGGCGGTTCGATCGAAGACCTGTGGGCATTTAATGAAGAAGCCGTAGCCCGAGCGGTGTTTGGCTGCCATACGCCGGTCATTTCGGCAGTAGGACATGAGACTGATACGACGATCTGTGATTTCGTGGCAGATCTGCGGGCTCCGACACCATCGGCAGCAGCGGAACTGGCAGTGTTTTCTTATGAGGAGACTACTGGTGCGCTGGCATCTGTGCAGGTTCGTTTGTATCAGTCCATGCAGATGCATCTGCAAAAGGACAGGCAGACCTTGGAAGGACTAAAAAAGCAGATGCTTCTTTTGAGTCCTATGGGACGGCTCAATGAAAAAAGACAGTATGCCATGCATTTAGAAGACCGTTTGCAGCAGACGATGCGAAGGAAACTGGATAGTTTCGATGGTCGGATGCGACTTCTGGCAGAACGCTTAGAGGGAATGTCGCCTTTGAAAAAACTGGCACAGGGCTATGCCTATGCAGCAGATGAAAACGGACATTGCCTGTCTTCGGTAAAGGGGACAGAAATTGGGGATCCGATCAATGTCTATGTGCAGGATGGCAGGATGCAGGCAGTCATAAAAGAAATCGATGAGGATGTAGCATGGAAGAAAAAGAATTGACCATAGAGCAAAGTTTTGCAGAAATTGAAGAAATCTTGAACAAGTTAGAGTCCAATGAAGTGACTTTGGAGGATTCTTTTTTGTTATATCAATCAGGTATGCAGCAGATAAAACATTGCAATGACCTGATGAATGCCGTAGAGCAAAAGGTACAGATGTTGAACAGTAATGGTGAGTTAGAAACATTTGAAGAGGTGTAGTTATGGATATCAATAAGGAAATCGCCTATAAGGCAAGCGACGCAGACCGTATGATCTACCGTGTATTACCGGCAGAAAAAGGTTATCAGAAGACGGTATTTCAGGCAATGAACTATAGTGTTTTGGCAGGAGGTAAGCGGATCCGTCCCATCCTCATGTTAGAGACTTACAAGTTATTTGGCGGCTCTAATAAGGCAATTGAATCTTTTGTGGCAGCGATCGAGTTGATCCACACCTATTCTTTGGTGCATGATGATCTGCCGGCAATGGATGATGATGAATTGCGCCGTGGCAAGTTGACAACACATGCCAAATATGGCGAGGCCATGGGCGTTTTGGCAGGAGACGGACTTCTCAATTATGCTTTTGAGGTTGCACTTGGCACCTTGGATGAGACCGAGGGCGCAGACAATCGCGCCGTGATCCGTTCACTCAAGGTATTGGCAGAAAAGGCAGGAATTTATGGTATGATCGGCGGACAGGTCGTAGATGTGGAAGCCGAGAAACAGTACGGCATTTCCAAAAACCGTCTGGATTTCATTTATGAGTTAAAGACAGGTGCCCTGATCGAGGCAGCCATGATGATCGGTGCCATTTTGGGTGGCGCGACAGAAGAAGAGGTCGGACAGATCGAACAGGTGGCAAAAAAGATCGGACTTGCTTTCCAGATCCAGGATGATGTTTTGGATGTGATCGGCGAGACAGAGACGATCGGCAAATCCGTAGGCAGTGATGAGAAGAACCAAAAAGCAACTTATGTTGTATTTGAAGGTTTAGAAAAAGCAAAGCAGGAAGTGGCAGATCTGACAGACGATGCGATCGCAATTTTGCAGGAACTTCCATACGAAAATCCATTTTTGACAGAACTTTTACGTTGGATGGTGCTTCGCGATAAGTAAAGGATGAGACTTATGGTGTTAGATAAGATACAAAAAGAAAATGATATTAAAAATTTGACACCGGCAGAGATAGATGTCTTACGACAGGAGATCCGTACTTTTTTGATCGAAAAGATCTCAGAACTTGGTGGACATTTGGCATCCAACTTAGGAACCGTGGAACTGACGATGGCATTGCATCTTTTCCTGGATTTTCCAAAAGATAAGATCGTGTGGGATGTGGGACACCAGTCCTATACGCACAAGATTCTGACCGGTCGAAAGGATGATTTTGACCATCTGCGTCAGTATGGCGGTATGAGTGGCTTTCCAAAGCGGACAGAGAGTCCGTGCGATTCTTTTGATACCGGGCATAGTTCTACTTCTATTTCCGCAGGACTTGGTCTGGCATGGGCAAGAGAATTACAGCACGAGGACTACAAAGTGGTCTCTGTGATCGGTGACGGAGCCCTGACGGGTGGTATGGCATATGAAGCGATGAACAATGCCGCTGCTCTCAAAAAGAATTTTATCATCGTATTAAATGATAACAATATGTCGATCTCGGAAAATGTCGGTGGGATGTCCAGACATTTGTCAAAACTGCGTACCAGCACGAATTATGTGGAATTAAAAGAGGGCGTGCAGTCTTCCTTGGAAAAGATTCCGGTTTATGGTGAGCGTATCGTATCCGGTATCCGCAAGACCAAGAGCAGTATCAAGCAGATGGTGATCCCGGGCATGATCTTTGAGGACATGGGGATCATGTATTTAGGACCGGTGGATGGTCATGATATATCCGCTATGCTCAAAGTCTTTCAGGAGGCTTCCCAGGTACAGGGACCGGTCTTAGTGCATGTCCTTACCAAGAAGGGATATGGCTATCGTCCGGCAGAAAGACATCCGTCTCGTTTTCACGGTACGGCACCTTTTGATATAGAGACCGGGATCCCGCTTTCTCACGGCAAGGCGACTTATACCGACGTATTTTCGACCGTTATGCGCAAGATGGGTGACCGGGATGACAAATTAGTCGCCATCACCGCAGCCATGGCAGACGGTTGTGGACTCAAACGTTTTCACAATATGTTCCCGGAACGTTTCTTTGATGTAGGTATCGCGGAAGAACACGCCGTGACTTTTGCCGCTGCGCTTGCAGCAGGCGGTATGCATCCGGTCTTTGCGGTCTACTCTTCCTTTTTGCAGAGAGGTTACGATCAGATCCTGCATGATGTCTGTATGCAAAATCTTCCGGTCGTCTTTGCCATTGACCGGGCAGGACTTGTCGGCAGTGATGGAGAGACCCATCAGGGCGTTTTTGACCTGTCTTATCTGACCGAAATGCCAAATATGACGGTCATGGCACCGAAAAATAAATGGGAACTTTCTGATATGTTAAAGTTTGCGATCGCTTATGATGCGCCGATCGCTTTGCGTTATCCGAGAGGCGAGGCATATGACGGTTTACAGGAACATCGTCAGCCGATCGTTTACGGCAAGTGCGAGGAGATCATAGCAGGACAGGATGTACTTTTATTTGCTCTGGGCAGTATGGTAAAAACAGCCGAGGTTGTCTGCGGGCAGTTAAAGGAAAAGGGTATAGAGGCAAGTTTTGTCAATGCCAGATTTGCCAAGCCATTTGATGAGGCATACCTAAAAGAAGCCATGGCAAAGCATTCTTTGATCGTTACCCTGGAAGAAAATGTTGCCCTGGGTGGATTTGGCGAGCATGTGGCATGTTTCCTCAGGCAGGAAGGCTATACGGGACAGATCCTTTCTATCGCGATCGGAGATCATTTTGTGGAGCATGGCAATGTGGCAGTCTTACAAAAAGAATTGGGGATCGATGCCGAGGGTGTGACGCGTCAGATCTTAGAAAAATTATAGGATAGATGAGCATGAAAGAACGTTTGGATGTTTTATTGGTACAAAAGGGACTTGCCCCTTCCAGAGAAAAGGCAAAGACCATGATCATGGAAGGCAATGTCTTTGTGGACAACCAGAGAGAAGATAAGGCGGGCACCTTTTTTGATCCGTCAGTGAATATTGAGATCCATGGCAATACCCTGCGCTATGTCAGTCGTGGGGGACTGAAACTGGAAAAGGCGATGGCACACTTTGGCATCAGCTTAGATGACAAGGTCTGTATGGATATTGGGGCATCGACCGGTGGATTTACCGATTGTATGTTACAAAACGGAGCGGCAAAGGTCTATGCCGTGGATGTAGGGTACGGACAGTTTGCATGGAAACTGCGACAGGATCCGCGGGTGGTCTGCATGGAAAAGACCAATATCCGTTATGTGACACCGGAGGATATCGGGGATGCTTTGGATTTTGCCTCAGTGGATGTGTCTTTTATTTCCCTGACCAAGGTCTTAGGACCGGCAAAGGAACTTTTAAAAGACGGTGGACAGATGGTATGTCTGATCAAACCGCAGTTTGAAGCCGGTAAGGACAAGGTCGGTAAAAAAGGTGTCGTACGGGATCCGGCGGTACATATCGAGGTGATCGAGCGTGTGATCTTATTTGCAGAGTCGATCGGATTTCGCATCCTGCATCTGGATTATTCACCGATCAAGGGACCGGAAGGCAATATCGAGTATCTGGTACATATCGTAAAGGCTGCCGGGGCAGAGAGCCAAGAAATGATAGATGTGGGCGCAGTGGTAGCAGCAGCCCATGGAGAACTGGATAAATAGGCATGAAACATTTTTTTGTTGTAGCAAGAGAAGATAAAAAAGAAATCTTAGAATTCGTACAGAAACTGACGGACTATATTGAAAAAAGGGGCGGCACCTGTGCCTATGGGATCAATCCGGATGATGCACTGGAAGCAGAACTGGATGTACCGGAGGACACACAGGGTATTTTAGTTGCCGGTGGCGATGGCACAGTGATCCGGGCGGCACAGAATATTTTTGGCAAAAATATCCCTATGATCGGCATCAACCGCGGACATCTGGGCTATCTGTGTGATCTGGATGATGCATCCGTCTATGATGCCATTGATGCCATGATGGCAGGCGATTATAGTATTGAAGAACGTATGATGTTGTCCGGATATATGGTAGATGCAGCAGGCAATGCCGGCAAAGAGATTCAGGCGCTCAATGACATTGTGCTCTGTTCGAGTGCAGGCCTGCAGGTCATGCATGTTGTGGTCTATGTCAATGGGCAGTATCTCTATGCCTATAATTGTGATGGGGTGATCTTTGCGACACCGACCGGATCGACGGCGTACAATCTTTCCGCCAACGGACCGATCGTCAATCCGATGACCAATCTCATCCTTTTGACACCGATCAATCCCCATACCTTAAATGCCAGAAGTATCGTCTTAGATCCCTATGACGAATTGGTGATCGAGATCGAGTCGCGTCGGGAAGATGGGACAGAGGAAGCCGAGATCAGTTTTGACGGCAATCACAAGCGTTTATTGCATCCGGGAGAGAAACTTGTCGTACATCGGGCAAAGGAGACCACCAAGATGATCCATCTGCGGGATGTGAGTTTCTTAGACCGTATCCGTACCAAGTTACAGGCGGATGATGATTGATGGAGTATAGATAGATTTGTTTGATATAGTATAAGAGGTAAGGACATGAAAGCAGAACGTCAGGCAAAGATCTTGGATCTGATCGTAAAAAAGGAGATAGGCACGCAGGAAGAATTGACCATGGAATTGGAGCGTGCCGGCTTTGTGGCAACACAAGCCACGGTTTCCCGAGACATTCGAGAGATGAAACTGACAAAAGTAGCCATGAGCGATGGAAAACTCCGCTATGTGGCATATCGTAAGACCGAAGAAAAGATGGCGGAAAAATATATCCGCATTTTCCGGGATGGTTATGTGTCTATGGACAACGCACAGAACATTCTTGTCATCAAGACGGTTTCCGGGATGGCGATGGCTGTGGCAGCAGCGCTCGATCATATGGAGTTGCCGGAGATCGTTGGCAGTATCGCCGGGGATGATACGATCATGTGTGCAGTCCGCAGTGTAGACGATACCATTGTGATCATGAGTAGATTAAGGAAATTAGTTGAGAATAAAAATGCTTAAGAAGAGTGAAAGGAGCAAATATGCTTGAAAATTTACACGTCAAAAACCTTGCACTCATCGAGGAGGAGGACATCACCTTCTTGGACGGATTGCATATCCTGTCCGGAGAGACCGGTGCCGGAAAGTCCATTATCTTAGGGGCGTTTGGTCTGGCACTTGGCGGAAAGGTGTCAAAAGACATGTTGCGGGATCCTGGTAAGGAGGCCTTGGTCGAGGCAGTCTTTCGCATCACCAGAGATTCGCAGAGAGAGCAGTTGGCAGCACTGGATATCGAGCCCTATGATGATGAGGTCATCCTCAGCCGTAAGATCACAGAGAGTCGCAGTGTGGCAAAGATCAATGGCGAGATGGTGCCGGCAATCAAGATGAAGCAGGTGGGGGATATCTTTTTGGATATTCACGGACAAAACGACCATCAGTCTCTGCTTCACAAAAAGAAGCATCTGGAAATGCTGGATGAGTATGCCAAAAATGAAGTAGGAC
>CAVGHS010000046.1:0-16135 GCA_963629085.1 bacterium | reverse complement strand
GACCTAATGCAATTACGATTCTCTTCTTCTCCATCTGCTAAACCTCCATCCTACTGTTTGTAAAGAAAATAACACTTCTTTACCAAGTTAAATATTATCATAATCGCTACCCTGCAACAAGTCTTTCACCACTAGATTTTCGTCCATTTTTTCGTACAATGCTCGTTATATTTTTGGCAATATAAAAGCGGACTCTCCCGGTAAAAGGAAAGTCCGCCACAGTCTTTTTTAATTTTTCTTGGTAAGTGTAACTTCCATGGTCTTTTCTTCATAGTTGTTGGATGCCTGTGCCACAACAACTTCTACCTTGGTGCCTGCTTTTAAATACTGCATCACATTGGATATCTCATCCATAGAACTTACGGTTCTGCCATTGAAAGATACGATGATGTCTCCCTTCTGGATGCCAGCCTTGCTTGCTGCACTATTTGCTGCAACTTTTGTGACATACACACCGGTCGGCATATCGTACTGTTTTGACACATCACCGGCAACGTCCACGCCCGCAATACCAAAGTAAGATGCCTCATCATCGGAAACCACTTCCTGATTGATGATCGTCTCAATGATGTCCTTTGCGGTAGAGATCGGGATGGCATAACCCATACCTTCTACCTTGGTATCAGAGTATTTTGCGGAAACAATACCAATGACTTCGCCCTTCATATTCAGAAGTGCACCACCACTGTTACCAGGGTTGACGGCAGCATCCGTCTGCATGAGGGTACTGGTGACGGTGTTACCGGATTCGTCCTCCAACTGCACCTCACGACTGAGTGCACTGATGACTCCGGTTGTAACGGACTGACCATAGCCAAGGGCATTCCCGATCACAACAGAGGATTCACCAACCTGTACCTGGTCAGAATCTCCAAGAGTTGCTACCTTGATCGCATCCATAGTAGAGTCCTCAATATCGGAAATTGCTACCGCTACCACTGCAAGGTCTACAGAAGAATCCGTGCCCTTGATGGTTGCCGGGGCTGCACTACCGTCGTTAAAGGTGATCGTCAGTGATTCTGCACCGGATACCACATGGTTGTTGGTTGCAATATAAAGATAATCGTTATCCTGACTGACAATGATACCGGATCCTGCGGACTCGCTCTCATAGGTCTTGGTCTGTCCAAACATGCTGCGATATTCCGTATAGGAAATATTGGTAACTGCCACGATCGCCGGCATAACATTTTCTACAATATCGGAAACATCTGATACTGTCGTTGCCGTAGAAACTGCGGTACTGTCCACGCTATCATTGGTCGTCAGTGTCTTTGCGGTTGCCGCGGTCAGGTCTACGCCTGTTTTCTTGCTGATCGCATAGGTCACACCGCTGAAGGTACCGCCTGCCACCAAGCCAAAGACAAGTGCTATCGCAACGACCTTCATCAACTTATTGCCAAAATTGCCCTTGGAAAAGAATTGTTTGACCTTGCCATTTCCATTTCTATGATGCTTCTCATGACCGCCTGCATTCTGTCCGCCATAAGGATTGTAGTTGTAGGTATTCTGATCCTGATAAGCATTCTGCTGATAGCCTGTCCCGGCATCACTCGTATAGGCCTGTCCGCCCTGCTGATCTGCTGTAGAATTTTCTCCCTGATTGATGTCAGAGTAACTATAAGAATAAACGGAACTTGCCTGTTCTCCATCATTATTCTGCGTGTTCTCGCCTTGTGTATTCTGATCGAACTCGCTCATTTGTATCGTCTCCTTTCGGCTCCTTGTTTATGTCATTTAGTGTAGGGGTTAAATGTGATAACTTTGTGATAAAAGATAGGACATTTTTTGAAGTCTTGCAGGCTGGACGACACAAAAAATCCGAGGGGTTGTCCCTCGGATTTCAATGTCTATAAAGTTAGAAGCCGTAGTCCAGCGCATCATCCTGCGTATAACCGGTGAAGTTTACGATATCATCACTGATCTTGACCAGTTCATCGGATAACTGCGCATCCTCATTTCCAAACAAGTATGCATGCAAGAACTTTACATTGGATTCCAGTGTACACGGTACAACCAGACTTCCCTGTGAACCAAAGGTTCCGGTTCTCTTTGCGAATGGGAAACCGGCGGTTCCTGCCAACTGGTAATCTTTCATGGAGGTTGCCAGAGAAATGATCTGTGTCATGGTAAAGTTGGTGCCGATATCATCAAATACCGCATCTACCAGATTATTCAGATCGGTCAGGCTTGCTCCATCTAGTTTTGCCACCATCTGCTCTAAGACAGTTCTCTGTCGCTCTGCACGCCCGAAGTCACCACCAGCGGTATAACGGATACGGCAATAGGCAACTGCCTGCACACCATTGACGGTCTGGTGACCTACAGATACATTACCGCCCTTGCGTCCGGTGATCTCAGAGGTCATTGCGATATAACCGCCGACACCATTCATATAAGATGCTTCTTCACTGGTAATGTCCAGTTCAATACCACCCAAGGCATCGACTGCTTCTGCCAGTGCATAGAAGTCAACGGATACATATTTCTGGATATTCAGATCCAGGTTGCGGTTGAGCATCTCAATGGCTTCCTGCGGTCCGCCATGATTGTATGCGTAATTACATTTACGGAAGGTCTCGTCACCATCAACATCCAGACAGGTATCACGATATACCGATACCAGTTTTACCTCCTTGGTGTTGTTGTTGATGCTGCAGATCATGATACTGTCACTGTTACCGGAATCATAATTACCGGTCGAGCGGTTGTCCACACCAAACAGAGCGATCGTCGTATAATCATCCAAGAGATCCTGGGTCTCTTCGTCCAGATTATTTGTCTTTAAGTTTTTCAGATCGTCCCAGTTGATCAGCCCGACCTTGAGCCAAAGGAAAAGCCCTGCCAAAAGTAAGAGCAGAACGATCACCTCAATAATAAGGATGGTCTTTCTTTTCTTTCTACGCTTCTGGCTGCGGGTCATCTTCTTCTTTCCCTTTTTGCCTTTGCCACGCATTTCTTCCTCATGGTCACGGCGTGAACCACCACGACTGCTAGTGCGAGACGCACTGCTGCGCTTTCTTTCGGATGTCTCCTGTGGCATTTCTATATTGTATATCTCTTTTTTTGCCATTTTATTCTCCCTTGTGGAATCCTCTTTACAAAATTGCACATATCAAATTAGAATTTTATACCATAACAAGTTTGTCGTCAAGAAATACCACACTTTGTTCACAGACACTATGCCAATCCTTCTTCTTCGGCACCCATCGCATCCATGCGATAATTGAGCAAGCCCATAGGCAGGTTGGGATTATAGTAAGGATCCCCATCCGCCAGTATATCTGCCCATTTTTCCAGCATTACCTCGTGAGAAAGCTGACTGCTCTCATCCTGTTTACCCGGGCTTTTGGCCAGGATCCCCGGATCAACGATCGTGCGATAGCCTGCTTTTTTTGCCCGCAGGCAGAAATCCAGCATCCGGTCTCTGCCGGAAAGTGTCGGATCCAGTCCTCCCAGTTTCCGGTAAACCCTTGCATCGATCATACAGTAGCGAAAATCCACCATACTGACCTCCCGCGGAATGCCTGCCAGATTCTCATATGTCGTCTGATAGATCTTGGTATCATAAAATGCCGGATAAATATCTCCCTGCGCATCATATAAGAAGCCGGAGTTTTCCATGGCAAATCCACCTTTTAAAAAGCGTGCTCCCACAAGGGCAACATCTTTTTGACATAAATAGCCATACATTTTCTGTAAATTTGACCGCGTCAGGGCACGCACCGATGGCTCATGCAAAAACATATAGTCCCGCTGCTGCCTTGCCACTCTCTTTCCATCATAGGGAATCTGCCACCATGCGCCACCGGAAACCGGCGTGATATGACCGTCCAACAGGATGCCCTGTCGTTTTAGGGATGCTTCTACCGCCAGAATATGTTCCGCCACAAAGCGTTTCTGCCAGACCTTTTCTTCTTTCCGGGGTAATTTTTCCCGCACTCTTTCGTGGTATAAAAGCATAGGGATCCGAAGGCTCTTGCCCTTTCGTTCCACCAGTCGGAGCAGATATTCATAGACACAGGCATAGGATAACTGTTGGCGAAACTCGCCCAGAGCATATGCTGCCGGACAGGAAACCAGAAAATGTGTCCCGATATAATTGCAATGTCGCAAAAGTTCCGTATTGAGTTCCGGTTTAAAATGCGGCTCCATGCGATCCTGTCCCACCAACATATCGTGATCCATATAGATCAGATCCGGTCTTTCTTCCTGCTTTTGCATAAAGCGGTTGTATGCACCTGCGATCTGTAAAAGAGCATCCGGCTGTAACCTGTCGTGCTGCCCAACAAAAAAAATATAATTGTCTTCCGGATCACGCCCCTTTTTGCCGAAATCCGCCATCACATAATGAGAGCCTATGTTGTACGCATAGGCTCTCCCCTTAGAATTCTTTAATTGTCTGTAATGTGCCCGGTCATCCTCCGGAAAAAACTCCGATACCATGGCAGAAAAGCCATAGGACGGATTCTGATCCAGCACATAAAGTTCCCATCTGTCATAGGTCTGGGAAACCAGCGATTCCAGTAGATCACGAAAATAGGCTTCTTTCGTTTCATGCAGCCAAACAATGACTGAAATTCCCGGCATCTCCATTATTTTGATCCCTTTCCCGTAAGTACAACACCAATGGTCTTAAAGAGTAGCATGATATCCAGTCCCAAGGACCAGTTGGAGATATACTGGGTATCCAAGGCAACGACCTCTTCAAAATCCGTGATGTCGCTTCTGCCACTGACCTGCCACATACCGGTCAGCCCCGGCTTGATCCCCAATCTTGCCTTGTGATGATATTCATAGTTTAAAAATTCGTCCTCTGTCGGCGGACGTGTGCCCACCAGACTCATATCGCCCTTTAGGACATTCCAGAACTGCGGCAGTTCATCAATGGAATACTTGCGCATAAAATGTCCGATCGGTATGATACGCGGATCATTTTCCATCTTGAACATATTGCCACTCATTTCATTATCCTTCATCAGTTCCGCCTTGCGTTCTTCTGCATCTACATACATAGAGCGAAACTTGTAGAAATTGAAGCGTCTGCCATTTTTGCCGATCCGCACCTGTTTGAAAAAGATCGGTCCCGGCGACTGGATCTTGATGATGGGTGCAAAGATCACAAAAGCGATCGCCGTCAGTGCCAGGCCCACAATGCCGCCCGCAATATCCATCAAGCGTTTGACAAATAATTGTCTGGCATTGGCAATGTGCATGCTGGATGTCAGAACAATGAAACCTCCATAATTTTCAATGCGGCGGTTCGGAACCATCTGCTTGGTATTAATCAGGCTGATATGTGCCGTGATACCCAGTTCCACCATCTCTGTCGCAAGTGCTTCTGACGAAGATCTGGTATTGCCGTTGATAAAGACCTCATCGACTACATTGGTCCGCAGATATTCCATAAAAGTATCCGCACTGGCAACGACCGGGATCCCCTGTATCGTCTCCCCACGCATATCTTTATCAATGACAACGACACCGGACACCTTAAAATCCGTGTACTTGTCGTGCGCGATCTCACTGAGGCACTGGTCTACCGTATGGGTATCTGCCACCACCAGCATCCATGCCTTGTTCTGATCTTCCAACTTGCGCTTGCGGATGATTCTTTTTAAAATCACCCTGCTAAAATAGGACAGGATGATAAAGAGTCCCAAAAAGACAAAGAGCATCTGTCTGGAATACTCCACAGAGGTCTTGGTCGCATACATATAGACCAGAACGCCGCCCCAGACCACAGCACAATGGGTCACGGTAGAGCGTAATTCCTGATACTTGTTGCGCCGCAGAATGCCTGTGTATGCCTCTGAAAAAAAGACTACACAAACATCGATCAAAAGTGCGATCACCGCGATACGCACATATAATTCGTGATTAAAAAGCCATGCATGCTCAAATCGCCATCCATAGGCTAAAATGAGCGCCAACTCCATCATGAGCATATCTAAAATCGTAAAATCCAGATGCTTCATCCAACTACGTTTTTCGTCTCGGTACATTCATTCCTCCTGTACGCCCATAACTCCCTACAAGGATTCTTTCATGCTCCCTGCGCGTTTTCTCTGTCGTGTAAAAATCTCTTATGCCTTTGCCTTACCGTGGATAAACAACCAGGACTGTGCGTAATCTTCACGCTGTTCGTCGCTCATCTGTGAGTATTCTACAAAGGTCAGGCGGGATGGCAGCATCTGCGCGCCACTGCATTTGTGGCACTCTACTTCTTTTCTGCGTGATACTGTGCGAATCCATCCACATTCCGGACAGATGAAAACTTTCATCATAACTCTACTCCATTCCTCTCCAATAATTCTCTTGCTGAATCCAAAGAGTCCACACCATGTAAATTCTTGATCGGTGCAAATTCCTTTTCTCTGACGACCTCATAAGGCAGATTGTCATCCATCATGCGGATCATATCCACAACAAGTGTTTCAAACTTGTAGCCGTTTGGTGACTCCGGCTTGATCAGATTGCCTGCCGCATCAATATATGGGATCTTTTTCTCCACTACATGTACCGGAAGATGGCGTCCCACGATCTCTTCCAACTTATCTACACGGAAAATATAATTTAAGATCACACCAAATGCATAGAGAAGATTTCCCTTTTCATCAGTGCTCTCTGCCATTTCCTTGCTCATTTCATAGTATTCCACAACAGATGGCTTTCCATCCTCCAGACAGAGAACTCCCATCTTCTCATAAGCGTCTACCTTGCGTACCACCTTGCTTCCACTGACCTTGCCGCTGAGGATGGTCGCGCCGACAAAAGCCGGATCACAGATGCGCTGCAAGACATTGTCTACCGCGAAAATATTGATCCATTCTACGCCACACTTATGTACGTCTTCCAACAGTCCAGCCTTTTTCAAAGAGGAGAACCAACCACCATTGCCATTTGGTGATGTTGCCAGACGTCCCGGCTCCTCTAATAATAACTTGCCATCATAGTCGACCGCCGCCGCCATCTCCTGTACGAAAAATGCGACATCTTCTTTCGGATAACCGAAATAGTCGTGTTCCTCGAAAAAGCGAATAGTCTCGTCATTGTTCTTCTCACTGGTCATGATGTAAAGCGGAATGCTCTTACCGGCTACGCTTGTCACATCCATGAGATTGTGGATGAGGCTTTCAAATAAGTACAGAGTACGGTTGATACCCACGTTCAACTCGCCCTTTGGCTTGTCCAGCCCCAAACGTGTTCCCATACCGCCTGCCAATAAAAGCGCGGCAACCTTGCCTGCCCGAATCGCCTCATAGCCTGCCTGCTCGAACTCTGCACGGCGTGCATCGATCTCATCAATATCCACGGCACTCAGCGGTGAAATCTCACCTACCGGAACCTTGTCCTGCACACCTGCCAGTGCCAGATCATCCCAGTTCACCTCGGAGATCTGTGTCAAAAGTCCCTCCTGCGCCTCCACAGACAATGCATCAAAATGTCTTAAGACATGTTCCTGTCCGTGTTCTTTTAAAATTGCTTCTGCTTCGTTTCTTGTCATAAATCTTTACCTTCCCTATCTCACTTTGTATTCTGATCGTATCTATTCTACTGTACCGCCATACATGAGAGGCAAATGCGTAGGATCCTTTAACTCATAAAGCGTATAGCCCAGATTCGGATACTCTGCCACCTGCGTCAATGCCTCGGTCTCCTCTATGGTATAAGCATCGTTTGACACAAAAACATAAGCCAAAATCTGCGGTGCTTCATAACCTGCGTTCTTTGCCACTTCGCCCTCGCTCCACAAGCCATACTTTTCCATGTTCCCCTGTGTCAACGCAAAATACCAGCCCCCGGCAATACCGATATTGCGCACATTATCGCAGTCGATCAGAAATGTGTCGAGCAATTCTTCATGGGTCACCGGTTCCAATACCCCAACGCCTACATCCGCATGTGCCCGCACAAAATCACATACCTGCTCCGCCTCAGCCGTTTCCGCCTGCGTATGTGTATGTGTCTTATACTGGACATATGTGGATAATATATTATTGCCAAGTGATACGATCAAAATTCCCGACAATAATAATGTGATAAAAAACTTGCTCTTATTATAAAACAGATAGGTAAAAATTGCCACTATTACTATCAGAAGCAGGACGCAAAGCCTTGCCTTATATGGCAAAAACGTATGTCCGTCCTGCGAAAAGACCTGGACAAAAAAGAGCATGGTATGGTCGATCGTCTGTCCGTTAAAGCCTGTAAAAGTAAGCAGACATATGCCAAGGATCACGCTTAAAATGCCGACCTGTTTGAAAGAAAAGGCAGGTCTTTTTTGCTCCAGCAGGTGAAAAAGCAGGATCAAAAACGGTACAAAGAGGTACTCCACATAGCGGATGTGCGCTCTCGGTGTCAGACTCGGGTAGTCCTCATAGATATAGATCGTATAAGATACGACTGCCGCCGTGATCACGATCACATATACCAGAAAGAGACATAATTTTCTGGCATTTTCCTCCATCGCCCTGCCAAAGATGACCGGATAGAGCACCGGCAAAAACAAAAAGGCGATCAGTGTGCTCACTATAAAAAAGAGGGTTCCGTACAAAAGATACCAGAAGCGTTCCTGCAAAAACGGCAGGTCAAATCCCAGTTGATAATACTGGGTTCCCGCATTGGAAAACAGATAGATCCCGATACAGGCGACCGCCATCAAAAGCAATGCCAGAAGGAATTTCCAGGTCTGCTTTTCGCCCGGTTCGGCTCCGTCCTTTTTCATTCCTTTCCGGCATATCGCACCAAGTATACGGTCTGTCACAAAATATAATACCAACGCCACCGGTATCACCAGCACCAGTTCCTTGACCAGATATGCCAACAGCCAGACCAGAATGGTCACTGCCGACATGCGTATCTTCTTTTTTCCTTGCCAGGCGTCCGTCAGCAGTTGATAGATCAGATAGATCAAAAACACCATGACCGGTATAAAAAGTACTTCACTTGCATAGGTCATCGAATAGGTCATGGTCGCAGACAAGGCATAAAAAAGCAGACTCCATCTGCGAAATCTTTCTTCTTTTAAAAGTTTCTTTGCCAGAGCATTGACCGGAAAAAGCCCCAGTGACATGACAAGCGCACTGATAAAGCCTATGACCATTGTCCGTACCCTAAGATCAGAAATGGCAAATGCCGGTGCGATCAAAAGCGAATAGCCGATTTTGCCAAAGTCCGTCGGCAGATTGAATGCTAAAACCTGGTGCCGGTTCCACAGACTGGCTGCTGCCGACAAATATAAAGCCTCGTCCGGATAACAATTAACGGTACGGGGATAGTAACATCCCAGCACCGTTCGAACAATCACGCTGATCCAAAAGACCGCCCATACAAAGCGGTTCTCTTTTTTATGTATCCATGTCATATCTGACTCTCCTACTTTTTCCCACGGAATACGATCAACTTGCTGAACACATAATTGAGTGCGATCACAATGATCTGCGCCAGCATCTTGATCAACATGTTTGGCAAATGATAAACCTCGATGCAGAAATAAAGCATCATTTCCTCTATGCCAAGTGTCAGCAGGCGTCCCAAACAGAATCTGCCCAACTGTACGAAAAAGGCATACACGCCCTTGGGGTGAAAAATAAATACCCAGCGCCGGTTCGTGTAAAACGCAAACAAAGTGGCAAAGATCCACGCGATCGCATTTGCCACTAAGACACCAAGATCTATGGTCTCGGTAAATAAGGAATATACAAATAAATTGATAAGTACTGTACCTAATCCAAATAAGGCATAGAGCCACATCTCCCGATACTTGTAATAAATCGGACGAAACCAGCCAAGCCATGATACGGATACAACCCGATCAAATATATCTTCTTTTCTCATCCATTCCCTCCTACAGGGAGTATTTATCTACAGAATGAATGCATTTTACCACTTTTGTAAGAGAGTGTCAAAAATCACTGTCCGCCTCTTATGCCGATTTGCAATAGCCCATGCGGATATGATCTGCCAGCATAGCGATAAATTCGGAATTGGTTGGTTTTCCTTTGCAATCATCCACAGTATAACCGAATATGTAATCTATGATTTCCACACTTCCGCGCGCCCAGGAAGTCTCGATCGCATGACGGATGGCACGTTCCACACTGGCTGCCGTCACGCCGAACTGGTCTGCCAGACTCGGATACAACATCTTTGTCACGGATGAGATATACTCGACACTCTGTAAAGTCATAAAGATAGCCTCGCGCAGATACTGGTAACCGTTTAACTGTGCCGGTACGCCGACTGCCAAGAGGAGTCTGGTAATCTCACGACGGATGCAAGCCGCCTCATCTGTCTGCGGATTGCTGTAGACACGCGTCAGGACATTCTGCTTCTGCCCCTGCATCCGGTCTTCTACGCTCCGTTTGATCTCGCGCAAGATCAGATCCGCGTGAAAAGGTTTGACAATATAGTATTCTGCCCCTTTGGCAAAGGCATCCACTGCCACACGCTCATCCCCAAGAGCACTGACCATGATAAATTTGGTCTGGATATTCTCCTGTTCTTTTGCTTTTGTAAGTACCTCCAATCCATCGCCCAAGGGCATGACCACATCCAATAACATGACATCCGGCTTTTGGTTCCTGACCAATGCCAATGCCTCCACGCCGCTCATCGCTTCGCCAACGATCTCCAGATCTTCGTCCATTTCTGTGATCGTGCGAAGCATCTGCCGCGAAAGTTCGTTATCATCTGCTATGCCAACCCTGATCTTTTTCATTCTCATGTTCTCCTTTTCTGCCGTTTTACGCCGAAAGAGGGCGTCATCCTATACCCATAAATAGATCCAGACGGTTCCCTGATTTCTCGTAAAACCATATTTTTTATAGAATTTTATTCGCTGCCATTTGGATAATTTTCCTATCTCGGAAAACTCTCTTAATATTTTCTTTTGTCTGTCCGGAAGTCCCTCCACCAGACACATCTGCCCAGCCAGATCCCTTCCCTTTTGTAAAAAAGCACGTTTCTGCTGCATAAAGCGACCACTGAACAGGTCTCTGAGATTGCGCATGATCTTGTCCGCCCGGCTCTCCGTCCTGGCGCCCATCTCGTTGTTGTCATGTTGTCTGTAAAGGGCACACGCCTCATCCACAATACCGATATGTTCCACACCATAGGCGGCTGCAAGCGCCAATACCCACACATCATGCATTTCGATCCTGCTACTGTCCTGTAACTGTAATGCCAGGTCACGGAGTGGACGGTTAAACAGCATGGTGCATCCTGCTGCCGGATTGTCCATGATGATCTCTGCCATAGATGTACGGTAAGGATCTCGCCCGATATAGCGGATAAAAGATGGAGCAATCTCATGCAGATCCTCGTCAACCACCTGCATATCCGTAAATACGCAGAACGGAGCATACGCATCCTGACAAAGTGTCTCTGTCTGTTTCATTTTCTTGAAACTCTTTTCCACCTTGTCTGGCATCCACACATCGTCCTGGTCTGCAAACATATAGTAGTCCGCTTCCACCTGTGAGAGCATCCACAAAAAATTGTCCTTCGCAGATCCTTGCGACTCTGCCTCTATGATCTCATACTGGTACGGATGTGCCTGCTTCCATTCCCGCAGAATATGCATCGTCTGATCCGTCGATCCATCATCATGGATATAGCAGATAAAATCCTGATCGGTCTGCTTTTCCAGTGACCGCAGCATCTCCTCTACATATTTTTCACCATTGTAGGTTGCCATTAAGATTGCAATCGTTTTTGCACTATTTTTTATCATGTATGCTACCTCGTCTTTTCGTGTTACCATTTTAACATCCAAATAAGACCGACTCAAGTAACATATATTGATTCTTTCCTTCCCTGTGTACTTTTTCACACTCGTGTATTATAACAGGTCAAAAAGTCGAAAATCTCACCTAGATTTTTGTACTTTACTAGATTATAATGATAACGTAAGTAGAATTTTTAGACTTCGGGGAGAAAAAAGTCTATGACAAGTATTGAGATCACACAAAATTTTATCGAAAATCTGGAAAAAGTAAGAGAAGAACGCGGATGGACGCAGGCACAGATGGCTAAAAAATTGCAGATGTCGCTTTCTTCTTATAAGTACATGATATCCGGCAAGTCTGCCAAGATTCCAATCTATGTTGCCTATCTGGTCTACCTTACGACCGGAAAATTCTTCTTTGAATTGTGTGGTGACATTGTACCGGAAGTAGATCTGCTCATTTCTTACCGTTCTTTACCACCGGAACGTCAGCAGGCTGTCCGTACCAATATCGCTATGGAATGTGCGATTGCAGCACAGACACCGGAAGCAGCCGCTAAAATACAGGAAACGCCAGAGGAACTCCTGCCTCTTTACACCATCCTCGGAAATATGGAAGATGGCATGTATTATGATACTTCCAACGTAGAATATTTTAACGTTGCACCTTACCGCGCCTTCTATGGCGACGAAGTGACTTGTGGTGTGCGCGTCACGACCAACCATCTGCATCCGGCATATCATGCCGGCGATATCTTATTGGTCTGTCAGCGTCCTCCAAGAGACGGTGACACCGGACTTTTTCTCAACAAAAAAAATCGCCGTTTGTATATCCGGCGATTTCGTCAAACAGAGCCCTGTCGGCTGGAATCAATCACCGAATATGGTGAAACGATCACAGTTGACAGTTATGATTACAATGATATGTATCAATGGGTCAAATTTGGTTATGTGGTTGCCAAGATCAGATAATCTGCAACGGCGGCAATGTACTCCGTATTGGTCGGTCTTCCCTTGGATGCCTGTACGGTGTAGCCAAAAATCCGATCCATGGTATCCATATCGCCTCTGCTCCAGGCAATCTCAATAGCATGACGTATGGCTCGTTCTACCGTGTAGTTCGATATGTCATGCTTTTTTGCTATCTGCCCATAGACGATCTTTGCCATCTGATGTCTGGTATCCGGACGGGTCGCCACCATGAGGATGGCTTCTCTTAAATATTGATATCCCCGCAAATGCGCCGGCACACCCAAAAGAAGCATCAGTTCCGTAATACGATGCTCCAATGGTTTTGCCTGTGTGCCCTCTTTCGTGCCTGCATTTTCCGTACTCTCCCAGATCAATTCCTGATCCAATGCTGCACGAATACTTTGAATGACCGTCTCCGCATCGAAAGGCTTGATAATATAATAAAGAGCCCCCATTGCAAACATTTCTTCTGCCAACGCCCGCCTGTCCGCTGCCGTAACAACGATCACTTTGGTGTCTGGTGATATAGTTGCATCCGATTGCAGTTGCCGCATTACTTCTTTTCCGTCCACCAGCGGCATGATCATATCTAACAATAAGATCTGCGGTTTGCACCGGCGCACTAAGTCCAGTGCTTCCTCTCCATTTCCGGCAGTCCCCGCCAGAACGAAATCATCCTGTGATGCCACGATATTGGATAGCATTTCCACTGTGATCTCTTGGTCATCCGCGATTGCAATCGTAATTTTGTCCATAACGCCCAGTCTCCTTATATCAACTTCATAACCCACGGAAACCTTATCATTTTTTCTCGTTTCCCTCCGGGCTGTATGCGCGAAACCTGTCGTTTTCTGCGTCAATCCCCACGATCACAACTTAGCCATTTGCCATTTCAAATTTGCGAGCCAGTAATTTCTCTTTAAATTCGGATTGCTTATCCTTGCTGAGATATGCCTTAGTTCCATCGCTCATGATGATATTCATGCCCTCATAGTTGATAGTCTCATCCAAATTGATCAGATAGGAACGGTGACTCCGGTAAAATCCACATCCATTGACCAGATCTTCCATCTCATGCATGGTACAAGAACTGATAAAATCACCTTTGCGCGTATGGATCCGTATATTTCTGCGATTCATATTGACATAGATAATATCCTTGATCAGGATCGGCATGGTTCCAAGCCCTACGATATTGACCTCAATACAACGCTCCTTTTCTTTGGCTTTGCGCACGGCACTCAAAGCCTCTGTGATCTCTGCCTCCATGCATTGTTTATCAATGTACCGAAACGCATTGACCACATAGCCTCTGCGGCTCAACTCGGTATGCGAAGTCAACATGGCTATCTTGGCGTATTCGTATTGCTTCTGGTAACGTTTTGCTGTCTCAAATCCATCCAAGCCTTGCATCTCAATATCCATAAACAATATATCGTAGTAGATGTTTTGGTCTAAAAGTTCCCTGCCACTGGAATAGCGGTCGATATGCGGCGCGTCCAGACCGTATTTCTTCTCGATCACCTCTACTGTCTTCTGTTGCCATAGTGGTTCATCGTCCACTACCGCAATCTTTAAGAATTCTGCTTCATATTGCATAAACTTAACCGAACGACGAACCGGGCATCTGCCGTATCATAAAAGATGTGTCCCTTGTTTTTGCGGACCACCTCGTTGATATTGGCAATTCCGAATCCTTGATGTCGTAAATCTCCTTTCGTTGATACAAACCGATTGTCAGTCCTTTTAATAGGGTTGACATAATCATTTTTCACTACAATTAAAATCTGCGTTTCGTCATAACGCACGCCACAATATATGGACTTGCCGCCCGCTTCCTTCTCTGCGTCTATGGCATTGCTCAAAAGATTGGATAAGACGGTGCACAGATCATAGGCAGACACATAACACTCTCCCGGAAAGTGTCCTTCCACCTCCATCGTAATACCTGCCAGTGCCGCTTCATCATAATAGCGGTTGATGATGGCATCCGCTATATCATTATTGACAGTCACACGATTTCCGATGGTAGCGATCTGCTCTGTCATCTTGTGAAAGTATGCTTCAAACTCTGCCCGCTTGCCTTCCTCATACAACTGCTTCGCCATAGCCATATGCGACTTGAAATCATGGCGGAAACGCTTGGTATTCTGCTCACGCTCGCTCAGATATTGATAATGGGCTACCTGTTCTTCCAGATACTTGGTCGCCAGCGCCTGCTGGGTGCGGTAAGCATTCCGCGAGAAATAGAGGGCGATGAGCAGACCGAGCTGGACGAAGACGCCTAGTCCCATAAGGACGTAGGCGAGTATAATAAGTCCAATATTATTCTTATTAAGTTCCTCTAAAATACTCTCTCCCCAGTATGTTAAACTTATACAATCTGCTGTTAGCACAACCATAAAGACAACAATATACTTAAACGGGATACTTCTTAACTCCGCCGGGTGCCGATGTTGGATATATCTATATAATCCAATAATTACAATAAGTAAAACAAATTGTGCCACCACACTGGCCCAATCATCCGTAATGTTATTCTTCCATAATGCCATTGCCACATAAATAATCATTTTTAACAATTGCGTTGATATACTAATTAACGCTACCGATAATATGACATCAAACACCATCCGGAGTCTCAGATTTACTATTAAGATTTTTGCCATGATAGCCAACATAACAATAAAAATACATAAAATAGCATCTACATTATGTACATATGTGCTTCCGCAACTCCCGATACATAAAATTGCCACCGACAGTCCCCACCGCTTCCTATCTTCCGTAATGATTATATCGGAAATCAATGACATGATAACCAAAAGCAAACCTATATATTCCAAATTACTTGTCACTAAATATAACATTCTCATAATATATGACCCCTTTTCCTTTATCCTTATTATATCAAGGACTTAGGAAAAGGGGTACTGCTATATTTCTAGCGATGTCCCAAACTTTTCAGCCACTGCTCAATTACGTTAAACATATTCATAAGTCACTGTCCTCCTTTCAAAAATTTCAAGAGGACAATAACTCGTCTTATTCAGTTACCAATATTTTCCGCGTCAATGCCTTAATTTTTCGCGTAAAAAAGCCAGCCCCATTGGGCTGGCTCAACATATTCCACACTGTGTAATTTTCTCAATTAGTACCGCGTATCGATATCTAACTGCTTATCAATATCTCTCCCCGCATACATCACTCTAAGAACCGTTACTACCTTTCTCTCCCTGCTTGGAATATAAAAAACAACATAATTATCCACGGGAAGTACATGCAAATCTCGACTTTTCCACGGTTCCTTTTTATATCGGGCGTACTTTTCGGGCATATATTCAAGATTTAATATATGTTCTTCCAGACGCCGCATCTGGCTACGTGCATTTTCTGGAGCCTGCAATTCAAAGGCAATATATTCATATATAC
>CAVGHS010000045.1:0-16164 GCA_963629085.1 bacterium | reverse complement strand
CAAACTCTATGCAGCAGACATCGGATGTGTCGGCTTCATGATGATCAAGTACAAGTGGGGCATTGGTGCCAAAGACTGGTTCAAGCCATTCCCATGGTTGATCGTAGCAGCCAACATCATGATCGCAGTTGTATCTGACCTTGAGTCAGCAGTACATGCTTTCGCTATCACAGGCGACCTTTCAGGTGCTTGGTGGGCATCCAACGAAGGTGTATTCCTTTATGGTGGATGGTGGAACGTACTCAACGCTATCGCCGGTATCATCAACATCTTCTGTATGACAGGCTGGTGGGGAATCTACTCATCAAAGGACAAGAACACAGAGGATATGTTGTGGCCTGACATGACTGTATGGTTCATCGTTGCATACGATATTTGGAACTTCCAGTATACATATGCTAACTTACCTACACATACATGGTATTGTGGTGTTGCACTTCTTCTTGCTCCTACATTTGCTAACGCACTTTGGAACAAGGGTGGTTGGATCCAGAACCGTGCTAACACACTTGCAATCTGGTGTATGTTCGCTCAGGTATTCCCATTGTTCCAGTTGAGCAAGACATTCTCAGTTCTTCCATCTGTTTACGGTGGAGCAGCAGCAAAGGGTTATTCAGCACTTGACCTTTATGACAAGGCAATCGCTGTTTACAACAGTGGCGTAAATACTTCTAACGAAGTGATCGCTGACATGGGAATCACAGCAAACCCAACAGCACAGGGTGTTATCTCAATTCTTGCACTTGTAGCAAACGTAATCTGCATCTCTGTTATCATCAAGAGATCCATCGAGCAGAAGAAGAACCCATACAAGAACGATATCTGGGTTGGCACAAGAGATTACGAGCAGGCTATGGCAAGAGCAGCAAAGTAATTTACTTTGTCTTAGATACGATTAGTATGACGAGAGGTCGGGCAGTATTGCCCGGCTTCTTTTTTTATGTTAGACTTAGAAGTAAATTTGAAGAAGATGGAAAGTGGAGGAGAAGGGATGAATCCAGTATATGAAAAACTTTGTGCCTGCTTTGAAAGCATCCGTGCGCGAATTCCTTTTACACCGGAAATTGCCTTGGTTCTTGGATCCGGGCTTGGTAATTATGCCGGCAAAATGGAAGTGGTAGAGCGGATTCCTTATGGGGATATTGAGGGATTTCCGGTATCGACGGCACCGGGCCATGTCGGTCAGTTTGTCTTTGGCTATGTCGAGGGTGCGCCGGTCGTTGCCATGCAGGGACGCGTGCATTATTATGAGGGCTATGATATGACTGATGTGGTACTGCCGATCCGCCTCATGAAGATGATGGGGGCTAAGGTCTTATTTTTGACCAATGCAGCAGGCGGTATCCGACAGGGATTTTCTGCGGGAGATCTCATGCTGATCACCGGACAGATCGCGACTTTTGTACCATCGCCACTGCGTGGTGCCAATATCGCAGAATTGGGAAAACGTTTCCCGGATATGAGCCATATCTATGATGAGGACTTACAGCAGGTCATCCGCAAGTCCGCCTGTCAGTTGGATGTTCCTTTGCGCGAGGGGACTTATATCCAGTTGCCCGGACCAAATTATGAGTCACCGCAGGAAATCGGTATGTGCCGCGTTCTGGGGGCAGATGCCGTAGGCATGAGTACGGCTTGCGAAGCCGTCGCTGCCAATCATATGGGGATGAAGATCGTTGGGATCTCCTGTATTTCTAATCTGGCGGCAGGAATTTCACCGCACCCTCTGACTGAGGAAGAAGTGATCGAAGCCGGAAAGATGGTCGAGCGTGATTTTTCTGCGCTGGTGACTTGTGCCATAGGTCATATACACGAGTTGGCTGGATAGGGATTGGCACAGTATAAGCACATAAAGCGATACGATAGAATGTGAGAAAGGATGTTTCGGGGAATGAATATACGTTTTTACAATGCAAAGATGCTCTTGCCGGGACAGGGGCATGGTTTTGAGATTCAAGAAGGAGAATTGTGGATCAAGGGCAATGAGATCTGCTATATTGGGGATGGCAAGGATCTGTCTCAGGTCTTTGCGGCAGATGAGATCGTGATCTGGGATCGTGAGATCGATGCCAAAGGCAATCTTTTGATGCCGGGCTTTAAGGATGCGCATACACATACGGCAATGACCTTCCTGCGGTCTTATGCTGATGATCTGCCTTTGCAGCGTTGGCTGAATGAGGCAGTATTTCCGCGTGAGGGGCAACTGACGGCAGATGATATCTACTGGCTGGATATTCTGGGTATCATGGAATATCTGACGAGTGGCATTACGGCGAATTTTGATATGTACTTTTTCCCGGAGTCAAATGCCAAGGCTTCGATCGACTGTGGTTTTCGTACGGTACAGACATCGGGATTTAACAATTTTTCCAGTAGTCTGGAAGAACTGGAAGAAGACTATTACCGCGTGAATGAGATGGGAGAACTGGCATCTTTTATCCTCGGTTTTCACGCAGAATACACGACCTCGAGAGACCGCATGGAAGGGCTTGCGGCACTTGCCAACAAGGTCAAGTCTCCGGTCTTTTTACACAATGCCGAGACGGCACTTGAGGTAAAAGAATGTAAGGAAAGATGGGGCATGACCCCGACCGGCCTGACGGATGCTCTTGGCATGTATACCTATGGCGGAGGCGGTTATCACTGTATCCATATGGAGGATGGAGATTTTGAGATCTTTAAGAAACGGCATCTGACCGCAGTGACCAATCCGGCATCCAATTTAAAACTTGCCAGTGGCATTGCGCCGATCAAACGTTATCTGGATGAGGGGATCGCACTTGCCATCGGCACAGACGGTCCGGCAAGCAACAACTGTCTGGATATGTTCCGGGAAATGTTCCTTACGACAGCACTTGCCAAGGTAAAGGAGCAGGATGCGGCATGCGTTCCGGCAGAGGAAGTGCTCTATATGGCAACGGCGGCAGGGGCACAGTGCATGGGACTGGCAGATTGCGACCGTCTTGCCGTGGGCAAAAAGGCGGACATCATCATGATCGATCTGATGCAGCCAAATATGCAGCCGGAGAATGATATTATAAAAAATATCGTCTACAGTGGCAGCAAACAGAATGTGATCATGACCATGGTAAACGGACGCATTCTTTATGAAAACGGACAGTTTGCGATCGGTTTTGATCCGAAAGAGATCTACGCCAAGGCAAATGCCATTATTGGGCGTATGAAATAAAAAGAAAGAGGACAGATTATGTTACGGGTTACTTACGTTTGGCACTCGTGTTTTGTAGTGGAACTGGATAAGAGCATTCTGGTCTTTGACTATTTCCCAAAGGAAGCCGTGGAGACGGTGCATTTTGAGGGAAAGATGCCGAAACTGGATGCAAATAAACATATTTATGTCTTTGCCAGCCACAGCCACAAAGATCACTTTTCTCTGGAGGTTTTGCACTGGAAGGAAAAATATCCCAAGATCACCTATATCTTTTCCAAGGATATCCGCTTAGGGCGGGCATATCTTTTGCGCAATGGACTGGATCCGGAGATCAAAAAGCAGATCCATTTTGTATCGGTCATTGAAAAGTATGAGATTGACGATCTGGTAGTAGAGACTCTGCGGTCAACGGATGCCGGCGTGGCATATCTGGTGCAGGCAGAGGGGATGAGCATTTATCATGCCGGCGATCTGCACTGGTGGAATTCCGGTATGGAAAGTGAACTCTACACCAAAACTTATGGAGATGCCTACAAGCGTGAATTGAACCGTATCAAGAACCGTCACATAGATCTGGCATTTGTTGTCTTGGATCCGCGTTTGGGGGATGCCTACTATCTGGGCATGGAGTACTTCCTCAAAAATATGGATGTGGATCTGGTATTCCCAATGCATATGTGGAAGCAGTACGACCTGATCGACCGCTTCAAGCGCAGACCGGAATTGGTAGGACTGGCGCAAAAAGTGGTCGATATTGATCGGGAGAATATCATATTTGACTTGAATTAGGAGAAAAGAAAATGCACGTTACGATTTTTACAGATGGCGCAGCAAGAGGCAATCCTGACGGACCGGGAGGCTATGGCGCGATCTTACAGGTGAGAGACAGTGCGGGCAATCTGCACGAAAAGGAACTGTCCTGTGGCTACAAAAAGACCACCAACAACCGCATGGAACTCTTGGGTGCCATCCGTGCCTTGGAGGCGCTCAACAAGCCTTGTCAGGTGACCTTGTATTCCGATTCCAAATATGTGGTAGATGCTTTTAACCAGCACTGGGTAGACAACTGGCTGAAAAAAAACTGGGTCAAATCCGACAAGAAGCCGGTCAAGAATGTTGACCTCTGGAAGGCACTCCTGGCAGCAAAGGCACCGCATGAGGTGGAGTTTGTCTGGGTCAAAGGGCATGACGGACACCCGGAAAATGAGCGGTGCGATCAGTTGGCGACCAGTGCGGCAGACCAGCCGGAAGAATTTTTGCAGGATGATGTCGTGCTTGCATCTTGAAATGCCAAGGTGAGTTCTATATAATAGTAATGTTACAAATATCATGTCGCAAGGAGGCATAGGAATATGGTCGTAAGTAGTTTTTTATCTTATCTGATACTGTTCATTATATTGGTAGCCATCGCTGTATGCGGAGCGATGCTTGGCGTGAAGTCAGCCAAGAGAAAAAATGCGAAGAATGCGCAGCAAAATACAGTAGCAGAAGATACAACTGCTCAAGAATAGAGTTTCGGAGGAAGATACGTTGAAGAAGTATGGAGTAAACGAATTAAGAAGAATGTACTTGGAGTTCTTCGAGAGCAAGGGACATCTTGCCATGAAGAGTTTTTCCTTA
Source organism: bacterium (assembly GCA_963629085.1). Taxonomy (GTDB): domain Bacteria; phylum Bacillota; class Clostridia; order Lachnospirales; family Lachnospiraceae; genus Pararoseburia. The sequence goes on along the minus strand of CAVGHS010000045.1, from coordinate 11,372 downwards.
GTACCACACAATGACAATAGCCTGTTGCTGATCAATGCAGGTATGGCACCACTCAAGCCATATTTTACAGGACAGGAGATCCCGCCAAGACGTCGTGTGACAACCTGCCAGAAGTGCGTTCGTACCGGTGATATCGAAAATGTCGGTAAGACAGCACGTCATCTGACCTTCTTTGAAATGCTTGGTAATTTCTCTTTTGGAGATTACTTCAAGGAAGAGGCGATCACATGGTCTTGGGAGTTTTTGACAGAAGTTCTCGGTATGGAGCCGGATCGTCTCTATCCGTCTATCTACGGAGAGGATGACGAGGCATTCGAGATCTGGAACAAAAAGATCGGTGTTCCGGCAGACAAGATCACACGTTTTTATCGTGATCCGGAGACCGGAGAATGTGATAATTTCTGGGAGCATGGCGCAGGACCTTGCGGACCGTGTTCTGAGATCTATTATGATCGTGGAGAAAAATACGGCTGTGGCAAACCGGATTGTAAGGTCGGCTGTGAATGTGACCGTTTCATGGAAGTATGGAACAACGTATTTACACAGTTCTACGGCGACGGCAAGGGTGGCTACAGTGAGTTAGAGCAGAAGAATATAGATACCGGTATGGGATTGGAGCGTCTGGCAGTGGTTATGCAGGATGTAGATTCTGTCTTTGATATTGATACCATGAAGGCGATCCGTGACCGCATCTGTGAACTCAGTGGTAAAAAGTATCAGGTAGATGCATTGGACGATGTTTCTATCCGTCTGATTACAGACCACATCCGTTCTTCAACATTTTTGGTATCTGACGGTGTTATGCCGTCCAATGAGGGACGCGGCTATGTACTCCGCCGTCTGATCCGTCGTGCTGCACGTCACGGTAGAATGCTGGGTATCAAGGATACCTTCCTTGCAAATCTTTCCAATACTGTTATTGAGGAATGTAAGGATGGATATCCGGAATTAGAAGAAAGAAAAGATTTCATCTTCAAGGTACTGACCGAAGAAGAAGAAAAGTTTAATAAGACCATCGATCAGGGTCTTGCCATCTTAGCACAGATGGAGCAGGACATGGTCGCAGCCGGATCCAAGGAACTTTCCGGAGAGAATACCTTCAAGTTGTATGACACTTACGGTTTCCCGGTAGACCTGACACAGGAGATCCTGGAAGAAAAGGGATTTTCTTATGATGAAGCAGGCTTTCAGGCTTGTATGGAGGAACAGCGTCAGAAAGCGAGAGCCGCCCGTAAAGTGACCAACTATATGGGGGCAGATGCATCTGTATTTGAAAATGTAGATCTTTCCATCACATCCGAATTTACCGGATATGACAAGTTGGAGGATACCGGTAAGGTGACGGTACTGGCTACGGCAAAGGAAGATGCCGAGGGCAAGTTGGTATCTGAGCTTGCGGACCGCATTGCCGAGGGCGAGAATGGAACCATCGTATGTGATGTGACACCATTTTACGCTACCATGGGTGGTCAGCAGGGCGACAAGGGCGTGATCTATACAGATGGCGGCAAGTTCATCGTAGATGACACCATAAAACTTGTCGGTGGCAGGTATGGTCATGTCGGACATATGGAGCAGGGTATGATCGAGGTCGGACAGGAAGTGACCCTGTCTGTGGACAAGACCAACCGTATGAACATCTGTCGCAACCATTCCGCAACACACTTATTGCAGAAGGCTTTGCAGGAAGTGTTGGGCAATCATGTAGCACAGTCCGGTTCTTTCCAGGACGGCGAGCGTACCAGATTTGACTTTACCCATTTCTCTGCTATGACACCGGAAGAATTGCAGCGTGTTGAGGATATGGTAAATGCCAAGATCGCAGAGCATCTGCCGGTCGTTACCGAAGTCATGACCCAGGAAGAAGCCAAAAAGACAGGTGCTATGGCACTCTTTGGAGAGAAGTATGGCGAAAAGGTCCGTGTTGTTTCCATGGGAGATTTCTCCAAGGAATTCTGTGGTGGTACCCATGTTGCCAATACCGGAGACATCGTGGCATTCAAGATCCTTTCTGAAAATGGTGTTGCTGCCGGTGTCAGACGTATCGAGGCACTGACCGGAGATAATGTACTTGCTTACTATGCCAACATGGAAGCAGAGATGCAAAAGGCTGCCAAGACAGTCAAGGCAACGCCTGCAAATCTGGTAGAGCGTCTGGAGAAACTCATGGCGGAGGTCAAGGAACTCCAGAGTGAAAATGAATCCTTAAAGGCAAAGGCAGCACAGAGTGCTCTGGGCGATGTTATGGATTCTGTGGTAGAGGTTTCCGGTGTGAAACTTTTAGCGACCTCTGTTGATGGTGTAGATATGAATGGTCTGCGCGACTTAGGCGATGACCTCAAGAATAAATTGGGTGAAGGCGTGATCGTGCTTGCATCTGCAAAGGATGGCAAGGTCAACCTCGTTGCCATGGCAACGGACGGTGCCATGAAGGCAGGCGCTCATGCAGGAAACCTGATCAAGTCCATTGCCGGTCTTGTAGGCGGTGGCGGCGGCGGTCGTCCAAATATGGCACAGGCTGGTGGTAAGAATCCGGCAGGCATCCCGGATGCCATTGCAGCAGTAGCAGATGCACTTGCAGGACAGTTGGCTTAGGGCTGGCTTGTTGCTGAAGAAATTGACAGTTTCTGAAGAAAACTGTTGACGTGTCGCTATTTTATGCTATAATATTTTACTGTGCAAAGATATTTACCCAAACAGTTGAATATGCACAATACCCAACTGGAGGGAGGTTAGGTGTAAGACTATGTCAAGTGTAACAGTTAAAGAGAACGAATCTTTAGATAGCGCATTACGTAGATTTAAGCGCAACTGTGCTAAGGCAGGTATCCAGCAGGAGATCCGCAAGAGAGAGCACTATGAAAAGCCAAGCGTAAAGCGTAAGAAGAAGTCTGAAGCTGCTAGAAAACGTAAATACAACTAAAATTGAAATTGCGTTTAGTAAGAGATGTGATGCAAGTCACATCTCTTTTTTTTTCAGACATTATCGGGTATAATGATAATCATGAAAACAATCGATGAAGAAATCAAAACAGGACAATTTAAATCCGCCTATCTTTTATATGGAGATGAGGATTATCTCAAGAAGCAATACAGGGACAAGTTGACCAAAGCCCTCATGGGACAGGGCGATGCCATGAACTTTGCCAAGTATGAGGGCAAGGATTCTTCCATAGAGGAAATTATCAGTTTTTCGGATACCATGCCTTTTTTTTCAGATCGACGTGTGGTATTGGTCGAGGATTCCGGTTTCTTTAAATCCTCACAGGAGACTTTGGCAGACTATTTCTCCCATATCCCGGAGACGACCTGTATGGTCTTTGTGGAGAGCGATGTAGACAAGCGTTCCAAGACTTATAAGGCGATCGCCAAGGCGGGTAGCGCGGTGGATTTTTCCATGCCGGATGAGAGGATGCTGACATCCTGGATGATGGCGCGTGTCAAGGCTGCGGGAAAGACCATGACGCGGGATGCCTGGACAGAGTTTTTTGAACGCAGCAATGATTCCATGGATCACATGGACATGGAAATGGAAAAACTTCTTTCTTATGTATATGATAAGGATGGGATCACTTTGGAAGATGTGGAAGCGATCTGCACCAAGCAGGTGCACACCAAGGTCTTTGACATGATCTCTTTTGTGGCTTCTAAGAATTTGCCAAAGGTACTGGATCTATACCATGATATGCTGGCGGCAAAGGAACCGCCCATCCGTATCCTTGCACTGATCATCCGTCAGTTTGACCAGATGTATGTCATGAAGGATATGGCATCGCAGGGGATGAATGCGCAGACGATCGCAAGCAAGATGGGCATCCGTGATTTTATCGTGCGAAAGAATCTGGGACTGGCAAGGAATTTTACCATGGAGCAGATCCGGGCTTTACTGGAAGATGCGGCAGATCTGGATGAGCGAGCAAAGACAGGACGGATCAACGACCAGTTGGCAGTAGAGATGCTCATGATCAAATGGGCGAGTTGATCCGGACGAAAAAAGAGTAAAGAAAAACACCAGTATGACGGTACTGGTGTTTCTTTTTGTTTATGTTCAAAAAAATTAAGCAATAGAATTAACAGCCTTGGTAAGACGAGATACCTTTCTTGCTGCATTGTTCTTGTGGTAGAGCCCCTTGCTTGTTGCCTTGTTGATTTCAGAAATAGCAACGGTGAGTGCTTCATTAGCAACTTCCTTATCGTTGTTAGCAACGGCTGCTTCTACCTTTTTGATACAAGTCTTAACCTTAGACTTGATTGCTTTATTTCTAGCAGTCTTGATCTCTGTAACTAATACTCTCTTCTTAGCAGATTTAATGTTAGCCAATCTGTACACCTCCAATGTCTTGATATAAAAATAATAGTAACTCTGTTGTAACAAAGCCGGACACGGACAGTCTGTTACAAACATACTAGATTATTTTAGAGCAGGAAGCCTTGTCTGTCAATACATATTTCATAAAAAAGTGTAAACAATAAGGAAAAGATTTGAAGAAACGAGGGCATGGAGCAGGATGTTTCAGATTCGAACAGACCTTGCGGTGGAAACATCGGAAAAACGACCGGATGGGAAGGAAGTATCCGGGATCCGGGTGGAGAAGAAAAAGAGGGGCGAGGATGTGATCATCACCAAAGTGTGTATTGACACACAAAAGGCGGCAAAGACACTGGGAAAGCCGAAGGGAACTTATGTCAGCATCGAAGCGGATCAGATGATGGAGGAAGACAGCGGCTACCATCGGGAGATCTCGGAAATCTTTTCGGAACAGTTAAAGACCAAAAGATTACAGAAATGCCAAGATCCTGGTCATCGGACTGGGAAATCGTGAGGTCACGCCGGATTCTTTGGGACCCAAGGTGATCGATCATTTGTTTATTACCAGACATCTTTTGGAAGAATTTGGGAAATACCTGGTGGAACTGGATCAGTGTTGCAGTATCAGCGGCATTGTGCCGGGCGTCATGGCGCAGACAGGGATGGAGACGGTGGAGATCTTGCGCGGGATCGTTGCAGAGACCAAGCCAGATTTGGTCATTGCGGTGGACGCGCTTGCCGCCCGCAGTATCAAAAGGATCAACCGGACGATCCAGATCACAGATACGGGCATCATTCCGGGATCCGGTGTCGGCAATTATCGTAATGCCATTACCGAGGAGCATCTGGGAATTCCGGTCATTGCGATCGGCATTCCGACGGTCGTTGACGCGGCGACCATCATTGCGGATTTTTGTATGGGCCTGATGGAAGAAAACAAATCGGAACCGGAGGAGATGGAAGCCTCGGTGCGCAGCCTGATCTCACCCAAGTTAAATACCATGTATGTGACTTCCAAAGATATTGACGAGGCAGTCAACCGCCTGAGTTTCACCATCTCGGAAGGGCTCAACATGACTTTTGTCCCAAAAGTCTAGCCGCAGGGACGTTCCTTTTGCCATAAGGAGTGTCCCCTTTGGCATAGGCAGGCATATCTCAGAAAAAAATGCATATATTGGTGCGTGGGGAAAAGGAGAGATTTGTGAGTGCCAAGTGGTCTTTATATTATCAGTTATTAAAATTATGTCTGCCGGTGTTTTGCTTTCAAACGACGGAGGCATCTTTGTCAGATCTGCTTTTACAGCAGATAGATCTGGCAACACCGGTCATGGCGTATGTCTATGGGGAGGATGAGGCAAAAGATGAACTGACCCTGCTGGCGGCTATGGAAAATTCCGGGAAGCAGGAAGAGGGGCAGGATACCGACTTGGAAATCCGTACAAACGATCAGAAGGCAAATGGGGATGAAGCGGAGGCACAGGATTCGATCGCAGCGGCAGGAGCAGAAAATGTGGCGGCGGCAGCGGCACCTGTTTGGACAAAGCAGGCAGAGGTCAATCGGGATAAGTTGCTGGATTATGATTATCTGGTAAAAAATTTCTACCGGATCGACCGCACGACAACGATCGATTCCTCGGAACTGAATCCGGGCCAGCTTTTAGCAAAAGATCTGACCATTGATACCAATGTGGGAGGTCCTGTCATTTTGATCTATCATACGCATTCCCAGGAAGGATTTGTGGATTCGGATGGATCGGAAGGGATGACTGTGATGGGGCTGGGGGATCGGCTGACAAGCCTTTTGCAGGATACTTACGGCATACCGGTTCTGCATCATCGGGGAAAATATGACGTTGATGGGCGCGATTATGCCTATTCCAACGCGGAACCGGAGATTAAGCAGGTCTTAGCGGACAATCCGACCATACAGGTCGTGATCGATCTACATAGAGATGGTGTGGGGGATGATGTACATCTGGTGACGGATGTAGGTGGCAAGCAGACAGCAAAGATCATGTTTTTCAATGGACTGAGCCGGACGACATCGACCGGACCGATCGACTATCTGCAAAATCCCAACTTGCAGGATAATCTGGCGACTTCCCTGCAAATGCAGATCGCAGCGGCAGAACTGTATCCTGGCTTTACCAGACCGATCTTTTTGAAGGGCTATCGTTACAATATGCATATGTGTCCCAAGTCCATGCTGATCGAGGTTGGCGCGCAGACCAATACCTTTGAGGAAGTCTATAATGCCATGGATCCGCTTGCCAATATCCTTGCCTATGTATTGTTGGGACAATCGCATACTTGAGAATACGCATCTTCCTATGGTATAATCTTACCAAATGAGCAAATTTTCGATAGGAAATGCGGAGGATAAATTTTCATGGCAATAGATCAGAGCAAAATTCGTAACTTTTGTATTGTAGCCCACATTGATCACGGCAAGTCAACATTGGCAGACCGCATCATCGAGATGACAGGCTTGCTTACCGATCGTGAGATGCAGGCGCAGGTATTGGATAATATGGATCTGGAGCGGGAGCGTGGTATCACGATCAAGTCTCAGGCAGTGCGTATTATCTACAAGGCAAAAGACGGAGAAGAATACATTTTCAACTTGATCGACACACCGGGACATGTGGATTTCAACTATGAGGTATCACGGAGTCTGGCAGCCTGTGACGGCGCTATTTTGGTGGTGGATGCGGCACAGGGGATCGAGGCACAGACGCTGGCAAATGTGTATCTGGCATTAGATCATGATCTGGATGTCCTGCCGGTCATCAATAAGATCGACCTGCCAAGTGCGGAGCCACAGCGTGTCAAAGACGAGATCGAGGACGTGATCGGCTTGGAGGCACAGGATGCCCCACTGATCTCTGCCAAGACGGGGCTTAATGTTGAAGAAGTCCTAGAGCAGATCGTTACCAAATTGCCGGCACCGACCGGAGATCCAAAGGCGCCTCTGCAGGCATTGATCTTTGACTCTTTGTATGATGCGTACAAGGGAGTTATCGTTTTTTGCCGTATCAAGGAGGGCACCCTGCGTGCCGGAGACCAGGTGCTTATGATGGCAACAGGTGCGACAGCGGATGTTGTAGAGGTCGGTTATTTTGGTGCAGGGCAGTTTATTCCTTGTGATGAACTTTCTGCCGGTATGGTTGGCTATATGACAGCCAGCATCAAGAATGTCAAGGATACCCGCGTGGGCGATACGATCACCAACAAAAAGCATCCATGCAAGAAACCTTTGCCGGGCTATAAAAAGGTCAATCCTATGGTCTACTGTGGTCTGTACCCGGCGGATGGGGCGAAATATCCGGATCTAAGAGATGCTTTGGAAAAGTTGCAGTTAAATGATGCATCCTTACAGTTTGAACCGGAGACATCGGTAGCCCTTGGTTTTGGTTTCCGTTGTGGTTTCCTTGGACTTTTGCATCTGGAGATCATTCAGGAAAGACTGGAAAGAGAGTACAATCTGGATCTGGTGACAACGGCACCGGGTGTAGTTTATCGTGTTTATAAGACGGATGGCACTATGATCGAGTTGACCAATCCGTCCAACCTGCCGGATCCGTCAGAGATCGAATATATGGAAGAACCTGTCGTAGAGGCAGAGATCATGGTGACGAGTGAATATATCGGAGCCATCATGGATCTTTGCCAGGAACGGCGCGGAACTTACATCAGCATGGAGTACATGGAGGAGACGCGTGCCCTGCTCAAGTACACCCTGCCTTTAAATGAGATCATTTATGATTTCTTTGATGCCTTGAAGTCCAGATCCCGCGGCTACGCATCTTTTGACTATGAGATGAAGGGCTATGTCAAGTCAGACCTTGTCAAACTGGATATCCTGATCAACAAGGAAGAAGTCGATGCACTGTCCTTTATCGTATTCAGTGACACGGCATATGAGCGTGGACGCAGGATGTGTGAAAAATTAAAAGAAGAGATCCCGCGTCATTTGTTCGAGATCCCGATCCAGGCAGCGGTCGGCAGCAAGGTCATTGCCAGAGAGACGGTCAAGGCTATGCGAAAGGATGTACTTGCCAAGTGTTATGGCGGCGATATTTCCAGAAAGAAGAAATTGCTTGAAAAACAGAAGGAAGGAAAGAAGCGTATGCGTCAGGTGGGCAATGTAGAGATCCCACAGGAGGCATTTATGAGCGTGTTAAAATTGGACGAGGATTAGTAAATATGAAAGAGATCAGTCTTTATCTTCACATTCCATTCTGTGTGAAAAAATGTGACTATTGCGATTTTTTATCAGGAGCCTATGCTGATGACATACAAAAAAGATATGCCGAAAGCCTCTGCAGAGAAATCGCTTACATGGGACAGCAACTGCAATCAGTTGCTGTTTCTTCTATATATATTGGTGGTGGAACGCCGTCCTGGTTAGATGCGTCGGACATGGCAAAGATCATGGACGCCTTACATAAGCATTTTTTTATTCGTCAGGATGTCGAGATTTCCATGGAATGTAATCCGGGAACGATGACCATGGAGAAGTTTGCAGCCTACCGTAACATGGGAATCAACCGTTTGAGTATTGGTCTGCAATCGGCAAATGATGAGGAACTGCGCCTCTTGGGGCGGATCCATACCTATGACCAGTTTCTGCGTACCTTTGACATGGCGCGCAAAAACGGATTTTACAATCTGAACGTGGATATTATGACAGGGCTTCCGGGACAGACCTTGGAAAAATTGATGCACACCCTAGACCAGGTCATCGCTCTGCGACCGGAACATATTTCTGCTTATTCTTTGATCGTGGAGGAAGGAACCCCTTTTTATGATCGTTACAAGTTTGATGCTGTAAAACAGCATGCAGGGATGAAAACAGAATTTTTACCGGACGAAGATGAGGAATACCGCCTGTCCAAGACGGCGCAGCGTGTTTTGTGTGCGCATGGCTATCAGCAATATGAGATCTCCAATTACGCAAGAGAAGGTTTTGCCTGCTATCACAATACTGTCTATTGGCGGCGGGGCGACTACCTGGGACTTGGCATTGGCGCAGCCTCTATGGTTGGAGACCGCCGTATGGCAAATGTGCGTGATATTTATCAGTATATGGATCTGTGTGCCGACCACTTGTCTCCTAATAATATAGAAGAAACAGGAGAACTGGTATCACCTTTATGGCAGGAAGTGACAAAACTTTCAAAAAAAGATGCCATGGAAGAATTTATGTTTTTGGGACTGCGCATGAATGAGGGTGTGACAAGAGAGGATTTTGCCAAGTGCTTTTCATCTTCCATTGAGTCGGTCTATGGGGATGTTATCAAGCATTTGCGGCAGGAGGAATTACTGGAGGTGGCAGAGGGACGGATCTTTTTGACCGACAAGGGCATGGATCTGAGCAATTATGCCTTGGCACAGTTTTTATTGTAAGATGCTTTGTGCCAAAGAGGACACTCCATGTGGCAAAAGAAAGGTCTCCTGCGCCACAAATATTTCACAAAAATAAATAAAAAAATTTGTGAGAAGTGTTGACAAAGCAAAAGGGCAGTGATACATTAGGTTTAAAGATATTAGCACTCTAAGTTAATGAGTGCTAACAATCTTAGAAACAAGGAAATCAGATGAGGTATCCGATGGACGAATTAGGTGAGAGAAAAGAGAAAATTTTAAACGCCATCATACAGAACTATCTGGAAACCGGAGAGCCGGTCGGTTCCCGTACCATTTCCAAGATGTCAGATCTGAATCTGAGTTCTGCTACGATTCGTAATGAGATGTCGGATCTTGAGGAACTGGGCTACATCGTACAGCCCCATACTTCTTCAGGACGTATTCCTTCTGATAAGGGCTATCGCTTCTATGTAGATCACTTGATGGAGGTCAAGGATCGGGAAGTGACCGAGATGAAGGATCTGATGATCGAAAAGACGGAGAAGATGGAACAACTCCTAAAGCAGGTCGTCAAGGTACTTGCCAACAATACGCAGTACGCTACGATGATATCTGCACCGAGTGTCCAACGCAATCGTCTCAAGTTCGTACAGTTATCTGCCGTAGATGAACACCAGATCTTATCGGTGGTCGTTATGGAAGGCAACATCGTAAAGAACAAGATCATTCCGGTAGAGGAACCTCTGAGCAATGAGAATATGTTGAAACTCAATATGCTCTTGAACACCAACTTAAACGGGCTTACGGTTGATGAAATCAACTTAGGACTCATCACCAAGTTAAAAGAGCAGGCGGGCATTCATGAAGAGATCATTGCACAAGTCTTAAATACCGTGGCTGAGACGATTCACGAAGATGATGATCTGGAGATCTACACGAGTGGAACAACGAATATTTTTAAATATCCGGAACTTTCCGATTCCCAGAGGGCGAGTGAGTTGATCAGTGCTTTTGAAGAAAAGCAGGCGCTGGCGGATCTGATCTCTGAGACCCAGGGAGATGAAGAAACCGGCATTCAGGTATATATAGGAAATGAGTCACCGATCCAGACAATGAAAGATTGCAGCGTCGTGACAGCCACCTATGAATTAGGTGAAGGCGTGAAGGGAACGATAGGAATTATCGGACCAAAGCGTATGGATTACGAAAATGTCATGGATAACCTGAAAAATCTTAAGACGCAGCTCGACAAGATCTTAAAAAGGGAATGACATAGGAAGGAGATGTAAAAGTGGCAGAGGAAAAGAAGCAGGAAGATAGGGAAGAAGTCAAAGTAGACGAGACTGTCGAGACAGAGACTTCTCAAGAAAAAGATACAGAAAGTACAGAGGCAGAAGAATCCGCTGATACCAAAGAGGAGGCGGAGGAAAAAGAGGAATCCGTAGAAGAAGCCGAGGAAGAAAAATCCAATGGAGGCTTTTTCAAAAAGAAAGAAAAGAAAGACAAAAAGGATGCGCAGATCGAAGAACTGACCGACAAGGTCAGACGCCAGATGGCAGAGTTCGAGAACTTCCGCAAACGTTCTGAGAAAGAAAAATCACAGATGTATGAAGTGGGAGCCAAGAGCATCTTAGAAAAGATCCTTCCGGTCGTTGACAACTTCGAGAGAGGTCTTAATGGCATGGAAGAGAGC
>CAVGHS010000044.1:0-16475 GCA_963629085.1 bacterium | reverse complement strand
CCATAAAGCAACGGAAAAAATAATACTGATCGATATCAAAAGTGCCGCCAATCCACACACCACGATCATTTCCCTGTCCAATCCTTTTTTCTTTGATTCCATCTTTTGTCCGTCTCCCTTCCTTTGATGGAATCATCCTATCATACGTCATGTACCATTAATGTCTCATCTTGTTTTCCTTTTCCATTTTCGTTATGATTACATGCGGTAATCAAATAATTGATATGAAATAATCAAAAAACGGAGGATTATTACTTATGAAAAATTGCATTGTTGCACAATCCGGCGGTCCGACCGTAGCCATCAACGCCAGCCTGTCCGGTGTGATCGAAAAGGCATACACCAGTGGCTCTTACGACCATATTTACGGATCCCTTCACGGCATTCTTGGTATCTTAAACAATGATATCATCTGCTTTGACGATAAATTAAAAGACGAGGCTTTTTTGCAGGCTCTCTCCACGACACCAGCCATGTATCTTGGATCCTGCCGCTATAAACTGCCGAAGATGACGGACGATATCGAACTCTACGAAAAGATCTTTGCTTTTTTTGATGCAAACGATATCACCAGTTTCTTTTATATCGGCGGAAATGATTCCATGGACACCGTACTGCAACTCTCCACTTATGCAAAACTTCATGAAAAATCCGTCACCATTATGGGCGTACCAAAGACCATTGATAATGATCTGTGTCTGACCGATCATACACCGGGATTTGGTTCTGCCGCCAAATATATCGCAACCACCTTGCAGGAAATTGCCTATGACACCTCGATCTATCCCCTGCCAAGCGTAACGATCGTCGAGATCATGGGACGTGATGCCGGCTGGCTCACAGGTGCCGCCTGCTTAGCCAGAACGGATTACGGTCTGGGACCGGATCTTATTTATCTGCCGGAAGCAGCCTTTGATACCGAAAAATTTTTAGAGGATGTCCAAGCGATCATGCAAAAGAAACCAAATGTCCTGATCGCCATATCCGAAGGCATCCGCGACAAAGACGGAAAGTATATCAGTGCCTCATCAAAGACGCTTGATTCTTTCGGTCACAGCCAGTTAAGCGGCGCAGGTAAGACCTTGGAAAACCTGGTCGCACACCGCCTGGGTACAAAAGTACGCTCGATCGAGTTGAACCTGCCGCAAAGATGTGCCGCACATCTTTCTTCCCTGACAGACATTGAGGAGTCCAAAGAATTAGGACGCACCGCTGTAGCACACGCCCTAAAGGGAGCAAGCGGTTATATGAGCATCATCCGACGCGAATCCGACCAGCCATATCAGGTATCCTATGATATTGCGGATATCTCCCTCATCGCAAACGAGGTCAGATCCGTACCGCGTGATTTCATTAATGACTCCGGCAACAATGTGACAGAAAAAATGGCAGACTATCTCCGCCCTCTCATTGTAGGTCAGCCAAGCCTGACCTATGAAAACGGCATGCCGGTCTATCTGCCGCTCCCACATCTGTATCCTTCTTTATAAGAAAGAATGTGCTTCTGCACATTTCCAAAATAAACACCCCATAGAATGCCATATCTTGCAGCATATCTATGGGGTATTTTTAAATCAATTATATATGAAACCTACGCTTCATCTCTATTCTGGCAGTACGCCCTCCCAGGATCATGGATCCCAAAAACATAAAAACCGTAACCAAAAATGCAATATCCGAAACCAAAGGCTGGGTCACGATACCAATACGGATCAAAACAAGCGGTACGATACCGACCAAGACCATCGCCACCTGTAAGATCAAATAACTCTGCCAATTTCTGCGATTGATCAGCATAAGGATCGCCAGGGCCAGATCAAGCAAAATGATCGCTGCCGGCAGCACATAACTGACTGACCAGCCGGAAAATCCCAAAAAGGTATCAATCAAAATGATCAAAAGTACCGCACCTGCCACACCGGAAAGGATACGGATACGATAGCCGGCATTATCCTTTAAGATGATATAGCCCAGCCACAAGAGGTATGCCAGAGAACAAGCCACGATCTCCCCCCAGCGCAGTGTCGGGGTCAGCCAGACATTCAAGGCGATGCAGACACTTGCGATCACAATAAATACAAAACTAAAGATCCGGTATAAGACGGTCGTCTTGCGTACCCCCGATACCACATCCGGATAGGTATGTCCTTCTTCTTTCGCCCCGTCCAACACCCCACTGCAAAGCGGGCACTTGACGGCATCATCTAAAATCTCTACTCCACAATATTTACACTTACTCATAATAAACTCCATTTGTCTCAATTTTTACATCTACCCCATCCTGCGCAATCTGCCGGAAAACTCTGCGTTGGATCGCCGTATCCTGCCAGGCTGAAGTATAGGTGTAGACCAGGGTATCCTGGTAGGATGTGATGGTCGCCTTGAGACTCTGTCCCTTGGAAAAAGATAAAAAAGAATGAAAGGTCTGGATATAAGGTTCATATGCCTTTTCTACCTTGATATTGCCGATATTGGTCACCGTTGTCGTGTTGGCAAGGGCAGACTGGGTGTAGACCAGACGCATAGCCAGATTCTTTAAAAAGAGCGGTACAGCGCGCGCTACGACCATCTGCTCATTGGATACATTGTAGGAAAAGATCTTTTCCAGATGTTCCTTATTGATCTGTGTGCGCAGGCTATCCTTTGTAATGGCTACGATCTCCGCAAACGTGTATTCTGCCTTTTGCGGTGCAAATTCTGCGGACACCATGACAAAGAAATTCTTTGTCGTGATAGAGTCAAAATACGGACGCAGATTGACCGGCACTGCTACGCGGATCGGTCTGTCCTCTGTAATATGACGATAATTTTCCTGATATGCCGCCCAGATAAAAGTTGCCACCAGATACTCATTGATGCTGACACCGTAAGCATGAGACACCTTTTTTAATTGCGGGATCGGCAGATAGCCATGGATCACGCCAAAGCCGTCGTATGCCAGTTTCTCTCCCTTGATCAGAAATGCCCGTTTGGACTGGTAAACGCTCTTGGATTTTTTCTTATAGTTTTTTAGGAAAGAGTCCTCACGGTTCAAAGAAGTATCTGCGCTGAGTTGGTCTCCCTGCGTCTCCCGCAACTTTGGATGTGCCAGACGCAGATACTGATAGGTCAGTTCCCGTAAAAAATTGATACCACCCATACCGTCTGTCAGTACATGAAAGACCTCTAAATTGATACGATTCTTATAGTAGGTCACACGGAACATATAACTGTTGTTCTTTGACTGATGGATCAGACGACAGGGATAGGTATGCTCCTCATGCACCCGAGGTGCCTTCTTTCCATTTTCTTCAAAATAATACCAAAAAATACCGCTGCGCAGGCGCAGGTTAAAGCCCGGCATCTTTGGAAGTACCATATCCAGTGCCTCCTGCAAGAGTCCTTCATCGACTTCTTCTTTCAGCACACAGGAAATACGGTATGTATTTGTCATGCTCTCTCCCGCTATGACCGGAAAGAGATTTGCTGTATTATCTAATTTGTCCCATCGAATATAATCTTTTGCCATAAATACCCCTTTTCTTCTTTTACTATTGTGGGTTATCTGCGTAGATTAGTCAACCTATATTTTTTTCTGATCAGATGTGAAAAGAATATACAAAAAGGCTCATCCCTGTTTTCACAGGAATGAGCCGATGCTTCTGTCTGCCGTCTATCTTATAAGAAGATATACTTGAGTACAAAGAGTACTGCCAGGATATACATCAGTGGATGGATCTTCTTAGCCTTACCAACAACAACGTTGATAACAACATAAGAGATAACACCTACTGCGATACCTTCGGAAATGCTGTACAGAAGTGGCATTGCGATCATGCAAAGGTATGCCGGAATAGATTCTGCCGGATCATTGAAGTCGATCTCAACAACAGCAGATACCATCAAAAATCCTACGAAGATCAAAGCCGGTGCAGTTGCAAATCCAGGAATGGTTGTAAATACCGGAGCAAAAATGATTGCCAGTAAGAACAGGAAACCTGTAACTACAGATGCAAGACCTGTTCTTGCGCCTTCAGATACACCGGAAGAACTCTCTACGAAAGTAGTCGTGGTAGATGTACCAAGAACAGCACCTGCGGAAGTTGCGATAGCGTCTGCCAAAAGTGCCGGCTTGATTCTCTCTAACTTTCCGTTTTCATCTAACATGTCTGCCTTGTTTGCAACACCGATCAGTGTTCCGATCGTATCAAACATATCTACAAAAAGGAAAGCAAAGATAATAACAACGAAATCTAAGGCATTGACTCTACCCATATCTGCCTTAAAGCACTGACCAAAGGTCTCGCCCAATGCACTAAAGTCAAAACTTACCCACTGGGTAGGGATCAGAGAATAGAATCCTGCATCAATATCAACGGTATAGATACCTGTCAACTGACAGATAATACCCAGGATCCATGTAGCAAAGATACCGATCAAGAAACTTCCCTTCACATTCTTGATATGTAAAACTGCAATGATGATCAGACCGATCACACAAAGCAATGCAGCGATACCTACGGTGTGGAAATTCTCTGTGAAGTTTACAACGGTAACCAGTGTAGAATCACTGTTTACAACAATGTATCCGTTCTGCAGACCGATGAATGCAACGAAAAGGCCAATACCAACAGATACACCCTTTTTGAGCTGCATCGGGATGGCATTAAAGATAGCCTCACGCACATTGGTAAGAGAAAGTACGATAAAGATGATACCTTCTGCAAAGACTGCCATCAGTGCGATCTTCCAATCATATCCCATAGTTCCGCATACGGTGTATGCAAAGTAAGCATTCAGTCCAAGTCCCGGAGCAAGTGCAAATGGATAATTTGCCAAAAGTGCCATGCAAAGGGTTCCGATAAATGCTGCGAGTGCAGTTGCCATAACAATCGCATTTGCGTCCATACCGGATGCAGAAAGGATTGAAGGATTGACTGCCAAGATGTAAGCCATAGTCATGAATGTGGTAAGACCACCGATGACTTCTGTCTTCACATCAGTGTTGTTCTCTTTGAGTTTGAACATTTTTTCTAACATGTTTTCCTCCTATTACTACGTGTCTTGCACGCGTTATCGTGGGCAGGTATAAATGCGTTCCGCCCTTGTTCAACTAGATGATTATACTTGAAAAAGCGCCCTTTTTCAAGATAAAGTGACAAAGGGATAAAGATATGCCCCATTATTTATCCTTATGTTTTTTATCAGTTATCCTTATAAATATGTTCGTCTGCTTTATTTTTTATAATCTTGCCTTATGAGTATCTTGTCACAAGGTCGCCACCATGCTATACTTATGAGCGTCTATGTAATCACAGATTCGGACAATTTTGTCCCTCAAATACATAAGCAAATAATATATAGGAAGGAACACACTATGAAAATCGGATTTGACAATGACAAATATCTGCATATGCAGTCAGAACACATCAAGGAACGTATCAACCATTTCGGAGACAAGTTGTATCTGGAATTTGGCGGTAAGTTATATGATGACTATCATGCATCCCGCGTTCTGCCGGGCTTTATGCCAGACTCCAAACTGCGTATGCTCCTGCAATTAAAGGATCAGGCTGAGATCGTGATCGCTATCTCAGCCGGAGCCATCGCCTCCAACAAGATGCGCGGTGATCTTGGCATTACCTACGACGAGGATGTCCTTCGCCTCATGGATGTCTTTCGCAGTTTCGGGCTTTATGTTGGCAGCGTTGCCATCACCCAGTATACCGGCGAGACAGCCGCGGATGAATTCCGCCATCACTTAGACACTCTTGGCGTTCCTTCTTATATTCTTCACAAGATCGATGGTTATCCAAGCAACATCGAGCACATCGTCAGCGATGAGGGATACGGAAAGAACGATTATATCAAGACCAGCCGTCCACTTGTTGTCGTGACAGCACCGGGTCCGGGAAGCGGCAAGATGGCCACCTGTCTTTCCCAGTTGTATCATGAACACAAACGCGGTATTTCTGCCGGATACGCCAAGTTCGAGACTTTCCCGGTATGGAATCTCCCACTCAAACATCCGGTCAATATTGCCTATGAAGCGGCTACCGCAGATTTAAACGATGTCAATATGATCGATCCTTTCCATTTGGAAGCCTACGGCGAGACGACCATCAACTACAACCGTGATGTAGAGATCTACCCGGTGTTAAAGGCTATGTTTGAGCGCATCTACGGCACTTGTGCATATCAGTCTCCGACGGATATGGGCGTGAACATGGTAGGCAACTGTATCTGTGATGACGAGGTCTGCCGCGAGGCAGGAAAAGCCGAGATCATCCGCCGTTATTATACCGAGATCTGCAATATCAAAAGAGGACTGGGTTCCAAGGACGCGCTCTACAAGATCGAACTTTTGATGAAGCAGGCAGAGATCTCTCCTGCTGACCGAAAAGTTGCTGTCGCCGCCATGGAGGTAGAAAACCAGACCCACCAGCCTGCCGTTGCCATCGAACTGGATGACGGAAGTATCATAGACGGAAAGACTTCTGATCTGCTCAGCGCACCTGCTGCTGCCCTTTTAAATGTCTTAAAGGAATTGGCAGGTATCGACCACGAGAAACTTCTGATCTCACCGGAAGCCTTACAGCCGATCAGTCGTCTGAAAAAGAATTACCTCGGCAGTGAAGATGCCAGCCTGCACAGTGACGAAGTTCTGGTAGCCTTATCCATCAGTTCCAATACCGATGCCAACGCAAAGGCCGCTTTTGACCAGTTACCAAACTTAAAGACTCTGAATGTCCACTCTTCTGTCATGTTAGATGAAGTAGACGAGCAGATCTTCAAAAAACTTGGCATGTATCTGACCTGCGAGCCAAAGACAAAAGTAAAATAATCTTTTGGAGCATAAAAAACAGATCCCCCGCACGATCACATGCGGGGGATTTTTTATATTTCTATGAAAGACTTGCCTTGATAAATTCTGCAAAGAGTGGATGTGGTTTGTTCGGACGGCTCTTAAATTCCGGATGGAACTGTACGCCCACATGGAATTTGTTGCCGGATACCTCTACCGCCTCCACGATGGCATCATCCGGTGAAGTACCACTGATGGTCAGGCCCTTTTCTGTCATCAGGTCACGGTAAGCATTATTAAATTCAAAACGATGTCTGTGACGCTCGTCAATATTTTCCTGTGCATAGGCACGCTCTAAGGTTGTGCCAGCCTTGATCTTACATGGATATGCGCCCAGACGCATGGTACCGCCCTTTCTAAGGACTGCCATCTGCTCTTCCATCAAGTCAATGACCAGATGCTCTCCACCCGGATTAAACTCTCCGGAGTTGGCATCCTCTAAGTCGCATACGTCTCTGGCAAACTCAATGGCTGCCACCTGCATGCCAAGACAGATGCCAAGATACGGCACATCATGTTCTCTGGCATACTGACAGGCTAAGACCTTGCCTTCCACGCCACGATCTCCAAATCCGCCCGGTACTAAGATACCATCCAGACCGGATAAAATCTCTTCTACATTATCCTTGGTGATCTTTTCACTGTCGATCCACTCGATCTTCACCTTGGCATCATTGGCATAACCGCCATGCAAGAGTGCCTCATGTACGGACAGGTAAGCATCATGCAATGCCACATATTTTCCTACAATAGCGATCTTTGTCGTCTTGGTCAGATGATCGATGGTATCGACCATCTGCTCCCAGCCTGCCAGATCCGGTGTCTTATCCTCGATCTGTAAGCGGCGGCAAACGACTGTGTCCAATCCATGCTCATGCAACATCAGTGGTGCCTTATAGAGGCAGTCCATGGTATCATTTTCAATCACGCAGTCCTTTGGCACATTACAGAAAAGGGAGATCTTGTCTTTGATACTCTGTTCCAATGGACGGTCTACACGACAGACAATGATATCCGGCGCGATTCCCAAGGACTGCAATTCCTTTACGGAATGCTGGGTTGGCTTTGACTTATGCTCGTTGGAACCGGAAAGCCATGGTACTAAGGTCACATGGATAAAACAGCAGTTTTCTCTTCCACGCTCCAGCGATACCTGACGGATTGCCTCCAAAAACGGCTGGCTTTCAATATCGCCTGTCGTTCCACCGATCTCTGTGATCAAGACATCCGCATCGGAACTCTCCGCTCCCATATAGATAAATCGCTTGATCTCCTCCGTAATATGTGGGATCACCTGTACTGTCTGTCCTAAGTATTCACCCTTTCTCTCACGGTTTAAGACATTCCAGTAGACCTTACCACTGGTCAGGTTGGAATACTTGTTCAGATTTTCATCGATAAATCTCTCATAATGTCCCAGATCCAGATCGGTCTCTGCGCCATCATCCGTCACAAAGACTTCGCCATGCTGGTATGGGCTCATGGTTCCCGGATCTACGTTCATGTAAGGATCCAGTTTTTGCGATGCCACCTTGTAGCCACGCATTTTCAAAAGTCGTCCCAGCGATGCTGCCGTAATGCCCTTTCCTAGTCCTGATACTACTCCACCGGTTACAAATACATGCTTTGTCATAAAATTCTCCTTCCTCTTCTTTAGCCATAGGTATGCACGATATCCTGTGCGATCTCCAAACGGCTCATTCTCTTATCCATTGCCTGTCTTTCAATATATTTGTGCGCATCTTCTTCCGACATCCCACAATAGGAGATCAAAAGACATTTTGCACGTGATACTGTCTTTAAACTATCCAGTTTCTTCTGTAATTTTGCATTTTCTTTTTGCGCCATTGTGATACGTCTTTGTGCGACTCTGGCAAGTTTTAGGGCACTCCAGAACATCTGCCTGCTGATCGGCTTACTGACGGTGATCACACCATAGTCTTCCACCCGATCCATGATCTCCTCGCTGTATTCCGCCTTGACAAACAAAATGACCTGACAGATATTTTTCTCTGCAATATCGATTGACAAAAGTTCACCGGATTCTCCCCGGAGTGGTGCATTGATCAGGCACAGGTCAAAATCCTTGTCGACCAGCATACGTCTGGCTTCCTCTCCGTTATCCACCACGGTGATCTCTTTATAATCATTCTGCATCAGAAAATCGCGAAAGAACTCGATGCCCTTGGGCGCATCACATACGATCAATGCTTTGTCCATCCGCGCATCCTCCCTTCATAAAAATGAATTGCTTACATTGTCTCTTGCTCGATCACTTCTATGAAACGATTTGCGATGTCCTTACATGGACTATTCTGTAAAAATGTGCTGTTCTTGGCACATTCTACCGCCTCTGTCAAAGACAAAGGCAATTTGTCATAAGATGCCTTTTCCTCATCCTTTACCAGACGGCTGCTCTTATCCACAGGCGGCGGCAGGATCTCTTTGCCACGCACCCCGGCAAGCCCTGCCTGGATCACGATGGCAAATGCCAGATAAGGATTGATCCCGGAATCCGGCGAACGCAGTACAAAACAAGTCCGCTTGCCCTGCACGATCGGCACACGCAAAAGACGTGACCGGTTCTGGGCTGACCAGGTAATATACTTTGGTGCCTCATTCTCTCCAAAACGTTCATAGGACTGCTTCTGGGTATTCAAGAATAGGGTAATGTCACGCATACGGTGGAAAACACCCGCCATAAAATGCTCGGTAAACTCCGGGTCGCTCTCATCCATATTAACGCCATTTTTCCATGTGGAGATCTTCATGTGCAGACCATTGCCACTCTTGCCCTTGATCGGCTTTGGATCAAAAGAAGCGAAGACCCCATTACGGGTAGAAATGGCGCTGACCACATTTTTGTAGGTAATATAATTGTCTGCGGTTCCAAGCGCATCCGAAGATCGGAAATCGATCTCATTTTGTCCCGGACCGGATTCATGATGGGAAGATTCCGGCTGAATGCCCATTTCCTCTAAAGTCAGACAGATCTCACGCCGGATATTTTCCCCACGATCCTTTGGGGCAATATCCAGATATCCGCCTTCATCCCAAGGAATGTCGGTCGGTCTGCCCTCCTCATCGGTCTTGAAGAGATAAAACTCACTCCGCAGTCCCATACGGCAGGAAAATCCCATATCGGCACATTCCTGCAAGGTACCCTTTAAGAACTTTCTGCTGTCATAAGGATAGGGTCTGCCATCCGGCAAGACCACATCACAATAAAAACGGATCACGCGTCCCTGCTGTGGTCGCCACGGCAGAACATTTAATGTATCAGGTACTGGTTTCAAATAAAGATCCTGATAAACGGGATCGTCGTATCCCAAGATCAAAAAGGAATCAAAATTGATGCCCGTTGTAAAGGCTGTCCGCAATTCTTCCGGCATAATGGAAATATTTTTTTGATTTCCAAAGATATCGCAAAATGCCAGTCGAATGAATTTGACATCATTTTCTTCCACAAATTCCATTACTTCTTCCATCGTATCGTCTGCCATAGTAACCTCCATCCCATTCGTAAAACGCATGGTTTTTCATGTAAAAAAGCGCCCGAAGAGGGCAAAAATCCTGTAGACCCAAGCCCTACCTCGAACGCCATTGTTCGTTTAACATTAATACTTTACTACATCATGTTTTCTTTGTAAAGATACTATTTTAAAAATAATTCTGCCACAAAAGTGATCAGGCAACAGACCACCGCCACCTCAAAGAGTCCCCCGCGGAACCATGCCACCAGGATCCCACAGACCAGTGCCAACACGCCTGCGAGCGGACTCTGGGTGGCTTCCACCATTGCTGGAAAAGTCATGACCGCAAGAGTGACATAAGGCACATAATAAAGAAATGACTTGATAAAGGGACTTTTGATCTCCTTGCGCAAGAGCACCATAGGAAGCATGCGGATGCCATAGGAAACCAGTGCCGTGATGAGTATATAAATATAGATATTATGACGCATGCTCTGCCTCCTCCTCATGTGGAAAAATGATTGCAGCAACTGCAGAGATCACCAAGGTCAAAAGAATAGTCCTGATCCCGCTCGAGATCGATGCCACCCCCGGCAGAACCCCTGCTAAATAAGAGCAGATAAAACTGATGATGATCAACACTAAGACCACCTTATCCTTCTTTGCCGGTGGAATGATGATGGCTAAAAACATACCATAGAGGGCAACACCTAAGGCACTGACGATCCTCGCCGGCAAAATACTGCCTGCCAGACAGCCCAGCATAGTGCCAAATGCCCATGCCGGAAGCGCCAGCGTAATGATGCCATAGGTATAGTTGGGATTTAAGTAACCCGGCTGCGAAACCGATAAAGCAAAGATCTCATCCGTCACATCAAAAGCCACCAAAAAGCGGTGTCCGAGCCAAGCCTCCGGCTTGATCTTCTGGCTCAAGGCTATGCTCATCAAAAGGTATCTGGCATTGGCAATAAAAGTCATAATGGCGACTTCTAAATAAGATGCCTCTACCATGATCAGGGAAAATGCTGCATATTCCCCTGCCGATGCGTTATTAAAAAAACTTGCCATAAAGGCGGCAAAGGGACTCAGTCCTGCCCTTTTTGCCATGATCCCCAAGGAAAAGGAAACCGCCAAGTAGCCCATGGCGATCGGGATGCCCTCCGTCATGCCCTTACAAAATATTTTTCTGTTGGATGCCAGTCCAAAAGAATACTGGCTCTGTGTCTTTTTCATTTGTCTTCCTAACTCTTTATAAAACAGCCTGTTTTTTCATATGGGATAAAACTCCCAAAGTAGCGATTGCACAAATCCCTTCTGTCACCGGAAATGCCAGCCACACGCCGATCATGCCCCAAATCCGGGATAAGAGAAATGCCAATAATACGATCATGATCACACCTCTTACGATCGCGATCATAGAGGATTCCTTTCCCTGACCCACGGCACTCAGATAACCGGTGCCGATCAGATTGATCGATGCAAAGAAAAATCCCACAAAGTAGATCCGCAGACCCACGACCGCATACCGTGCCAGTTCTACCGAATGTTCACTATTAAAGACAGCCACGAACTGTGGAGCAAAGAGACATACGGCTGCATAAAGGCATAGGGCAAGCACCAATCCTACCCTAAGGGCATAGCCGATAATGTAGCGCATTTCTTCACTTTGCCCCCTGCCTCTGGCATCGCTGGCAAGCGGCTGGATGCCTTGGGAAATACCGTTAAAGATTGCCACACCCACCAGTGCCAGATTTGCGATCACGCCATAAGCCGCTACAGCAACATTGCCTACCAGAGCAAGCAAAAGGTAATTAAATACCATGGTCGTCACCCCGGAGGCAAACTCTCCTACAAAGGCTGCCACGCCAAGTTTCATAGATGCCAGAAGTCGGCGCAAGGAAGGCTTTTTCCACAAAAAGCGGACGGTATTTTTCATTGACAGAAAATGGCTCATGCAGATGCCCATACTGATCAAAGGTGAAATGGCAGTTGCCAAAGCTGCACCGATCATGCCAAGTCCCAGTGGGAACATCAAAATATAGTCAAATACAATATTAAAGAGACTGCTCAAAAGCGTTGCCAGCATGGCAGTCCGCGGTGCGCCGTCATTTCGTGTAAAAGCCGTAAAAAGGTAATTTGTCATAAAAAACGGGGCAAATAAAAGTGCGATCCGCAGATAATTCTTACCGACACAAACAATACGCTCATCCGCACCAAACAAGCGAAGCAGACCGTCCGGTGCCAAAATACCGATCGCCATAAAGATCAAGCTAAAACATAGGATCCAAAACAGACCATTGGAAAAATAGTAATCCGCATCCTCTGTCCCTGCCGCCTTTCCTATGGTAAAGCGGGTGGCTGATCCAATGCCAACCATAGAACCTATGGCAAACATGAGATTGTAGACCGGCAAGGTCAGGTTCAACGCCGTAATACCATCCGCTCCCTGTGCCAGGGAAATAAAGAAGGTGTCTGCTAAAATATAGCAGGACATACCCACCATGGCTAATACATTTGCTGCAATATAATTTTTTAACTTACTTTTCACTTCCATGATCTATATCCTCTTGTAACTGTCTTTGCATGTCTTCAAAGACCTTTCTTGTCCTTTCATTCTCTGAAGCAAAGTCTGCCAGACGCATCAGATAGCCCTGTTCTAAGGCAATCTGTCGACTTTTGGGATAGACCAGTTCATAATACAAACTGATGTGCCCCACCACATTGTCAACCGGCGTCTTTTTTAAGGCACGAAGCACGGCAACCATGTACTCGACCTCACTTAGTGTCAGACTCTCTGCGATCGTCTGACACAGGTCTGCCACATGGTAAGTATGCACTGCTTTGAGCGCGATCTTGGGATCTTCCATATCATAGTCTGCCGTATAAGATGCAAACCTGTTCTATCATAACAAAAACCTGCGTCAAAGTAAAATGACGCAGGTTTTATCACATCTTTTTTTATTTTTTCTTTTTCCTAATTCCTATTCTACATCCTGAAGGGCTGCATAATCTTCCTCTCCGGTACGAACCTTAACAACCTTAAGAACGTTATATACGAAGATCTTACCATCTCCGATATGTCCGGTGTAGAGTGCTTTCTTGGCTGCTTCGATGACTGTCGTTACCGAGATCTTGCTGACGATGATCTCAACCTTGATCTTAGGAAGTAAGGTTGCATCCATCTCAACTCCACGGTAATATTCGCCGGCACCCTTTTGTACACCACAACCCATAACCTGTGTTACCGTCATACCTGTTACGCCAAGGTCGTTCATAGCTTTCTTTAAGGTATCAAACTTGGACAGTTTTGCGATGACAACGATCTTATGCATACCTGTGTTGAAGATCGGTACACCATTGGCATCCAGATCATCTGCTTCTGCAACAACCGGAACAGCGGTATCTCTTTGCAGATCAGAAGCCTTGTCATATTCGCCCTCACCAAGATCTGTGTTTTCATTGACATCCATTGCCATGGAAGTATCGGTAATAGAAAATCCTGCATAAGCACTTGGAAGACCATGTTCCATAGCATCCAGACCGACGATCTCCTCTTCCTCTGTAACACGGAGTCCAACGGTCTTCTTGATGATCGTAAAGGTGATGGTGATCATGACTGCTGTCCATGCACATACGGATAAGACACCAAGTAACTGTAAACCTAACTGCTTGAAGCCACCACCATAGAAAAGACCTACAACAGAATCATTTCCAGGTGCATTTGTAGTTGAGAAAAGACCAACGGCGATCGTTCCCCAGACACCATTCATAAAGTGAACTGCTACTGCTCCGACCGGATCATCTACATGAAGTACATAATCACAAATCCATACACCAAAGACGACGAGCACACCGGAAACAGCACCAATGATGATAGCGCCAAGGGCATCTGTTGTATCACAAGGAGCGGTAATGGCAACCAGACCTGCCAAAGAAGCGTTCAGACACATAGACACATCCGGCTTACCATATTTTACCCAGGTAAATACCATACATACAACGGTTGCAACTGCCGGTGCAATGGTTGTAGTTACGAAGATAGATCCTAACTGCTCTACACTTGTTGCGGCTGCGCCGTTAAATCCATACCAGCCAAACCAGAGGATAAATACACCAAGGGCGCCCAGTGGAATACTGTGTCCAGGGAAAGCATTGACTTTTACGATCTTGCCATCCTTATCCTTAGTAAACTTTCCAATACGAGGTCCTAAGATGGCTGCACCAATGAGTGCGGAAAGACCACCAACCATATGGATGGCACAAGAGCCTGCGAAATCGTGGAATCCCATCTGGGATAACCAGCCGCCGCCCCAGATCCAATGCGCTTCAATCGGATAGATCAAGGCTGAGATCACACCGGAATAAATACAGTATGAAAGGAACTTTGTTCTCTCTGCCATAGCACCGGATACGATTGTCGCGGTTGTCGCACAGAATACTAAGTTAAATACGAAATTTGACCAATCAAAATCTGCATATGAGGTAAAGATATCAAATCCCGGTTTACCGATCAGACCAACCAGATCTTCTCCCAAAAGTAAACTAAAACCGATCAGTATGAATACCACAGTACCAATACAAAAGTCCATCAGGTTCTTCATAATGATATTTCCGGCATTCTTTGCTCTGGTAAAACCAGTCTCTACCATGGCAAATCCTGCCTGCATCCAAAATACTAACGCTGCGCCGATCAGAAACCAGACTCCAAAGGTCTGTGAACTGATGGCATCCATAATTTCTTGTGTCATAACGTTATCCTCCTTTAATTGCATTTTAAAAGCGTGCACATTTCGAGAATTTCCTGCAAAACGTGCACGCCTTTGTGCATATATTTTTCCTTTTTTATTATTTGATACTGTAAAGCATCTCTCCATAGGTCGGGTATGGCCAGATGTCAGATGGAATCACAACTTCTAATGCATCGATCACTTCTCTTAAGTCATTCATATCCGTAAAGATGACCTCGCGATAATATTTGGCGATCTTTAATGCATCTTCTGTCTCATCTACCTTATCCTCGTCAACTTCGAGTTTTTCTAATCTCTCTGCCAACTGTTCGGTCAACTCTGCCGCTCTTGTCAGAAGTTTTTCCTCTGTCTTTGCCGTAAGGGCTACACCGGTTGCCTGCTTAGCGTTTACCACTTCAGCCAAAGTGTACTGATATTCTAAGGCTGCTCCCATGATATCTTTCTTTGTCATGGAGATCAGTGTCAGAGCCTCAATGTTGATGGTCTTATAGTAGTTTTCCAACAGGATCTCATAACGAGAATAGATCTCTGACTCGGTATATACCTTATTCTTGGTAAAGAGTTCAATGGTCTTATCCTGGATAAATACCGGAAGCGCATCTACGGTTGACTTCAAGTTTGAAAGACCACGTCTTTCTGCTTCTTCTACCCATTCCTCGCTATAACCATTACCGTTAAAGATAATTCTCTTATGGGCTACCAGTTCTCTGCGAAGGAGTTTATCCAGCGCACTGTCAAACTCTTCTGCCTTTTCCAATTCATCGGCGAATTCGGCTAAGGTCTCAGCAACGATGGTATTTAAAATAACGTTTGGTCCTGAAATGGATGCCGTTGATCCTAAAGAACGGAACTCAAACTTGTTACCTGTAAAGGCAAATGGTGAAGTTCTGTTTCTATCGGTCGTATCCTTTGGAATATGCGGCAGTACCGTTGCTCCAATGGACATGAGGGTCTTTTCTTTATCGTGATAATCAACACCCTTTTCAATCGAATCCACAACGTCTGACAATTCATCTCCTAAGAATACAGACATGATGGCTGGTGGTGCTTCATTGGCACCCAGACGGTGATCGTTTCCTGCACTTGCAACAGATAACCGGAGCAATTCCTGATAGTCGTCTACTGCTTTAATGACAGCGGTTAAAAACAGTAAGAACTGTGCGTTTTGGGAAGGAGTTGCACCGGGTTCAAGCAGGTTCACTCCGGTATCCGTTGATATAGACCAGTTGTTGTGCTTACCGGAACCATTGACTCCGGCAAAAGGTTTCTCATGCAACAGACACGCCATACCATGACGTCCTGCCACTGTTTTCATCATTTCCATCGTAAGCTGGTTATGATCCGTTGCTATGTTCGTGGTTGAGAAAACCGGTGCCAACTCATGCTGAGCCGGTGCGACCTCGTTATGCT
>CAVGHS010000043.1:0-16591 GCA_963629085.1 bacterium | reverse complement strand
GATAGGTCTGTATTCCCTTAGAGGCAAAGGTAGAAAGGACAAAAAGAGCCAGAAAGGTGCAAAGAATCACGCCTGCTTTTTTCAGGCTCTTTGGGGCGCGCTCATGCAAAAGATCCAGGACAAATACAATGGCAAGGGCAATCAGGATGATGAGATTGGTCGGTTTGAGCAGGCGGCCGAAGACCGCAGGCAGACAGACCACCAGGGCTTTTACCCAAAGTGGCATGGTAGTTTTTCGCCTCATTTGCAGATAGAGATAAAAGGTCAGGATTGGCAAAGGCAGGGATAAAATGTCACTGTAAGGCACAAAGATCCAAGGGGACAGTCCAAAGAGGAGTAAGCCCAGAAGAAATGTGCCAGCTAGTGTCGCACGGGAGTCTGTCAGAAGCAGGACGCTGCGACAGAGCAGATAGAGGGCGATGTTGCTACAGAGGATGCCAAAGAGGATCAAAAGATAATAGCCGTCTATGGACAGGACTTTTCCCAGTTGCAGGAAAAGGACCGTGATAAAATATATGCCGATATTGTTGGGATTGGTAGCAAAATAAGTCGGGGCATAAGGGTAGACCTGTCCCTGCACAAAATACTGGGCGCTGATGCGCACGATGCCGACATCAAAGCCCACATAAAACCAGATGTGATAGGCAATAAAGACCTGTAAAAGGAGGGCAAACAGGCAGGCAAGGCGCAGATGCCCCAAGTTGGCAGGAACTTTGCTTTTTCCTATAAAATGCTGCCACAGATACAAAAGCAGGATCGCTGGCAAAAGATAGACAAGGATCGGGGCGATCTCCTGTAAATATGGAAGGTCTACCGTCCTTTGAAAAAAAATGAGGGCAATAAAGATAAATGCCATCATGATAAAAAAGAGAATGTCGAAAAACTTAAATTTTTGCATAGAAATCTCCAAACAACAAAATTTTAACGAAAATATGCTATCATTATAACATAAGTAAGACATGCAGGGGGACGGGATGAAGAAAAATCGCATGACCTATCTGGATATGGCAAAGGGGATCGGTATCCTACTTATGATCGTGGGGCATACCATATCTTTGGGCTGGCAAAAGGACTTGATCTATTCCTTTCATATGCCTCTTTTTTTCGTATGCAGCGGTATGACCATGACCCTGTCAAAAAACGGACAGGAGTGGAGAAGTGGCGGCGATCGGTCTGCTCTGGTTTTTGCCGGCACTTTTCTTTGCCCGCCTGCTTTTGGATGCCGTGCATTTGCTGATGCCGAAGAAAGGGGAAAGTCTGATCATTTTTGCATGGGCACTGGTTCTTACCCTGCGCCTGTCATTGCCGCTGGCACTGGATCTTGGACTTGCCGGCATGGGCTTTGTGGATATCGGTATCCGGTTAAGAGAAAAATTGCCGCAGTGGGAGCAGGTGGGGAAAAAGAAGGTTACGACTGCGGACAAGGTAGGGATTGGTGCAGGTCTATTCTGGTTTGCTTCATTCCTTTTGCAGGAAAATTCTGCCGTGTCCGCCTTTGATATGGCAAAAAGAGACTATGGCATCACTTTTCTGGGGCTTGCCATGGCTGCCTGTGGAAGTCTGAGTCTCATACTCTTATGCAAAAAAATTGAAAAGCATGTGCGCGCAGATGGAATTTTGGCGACTTGTGGCAGATATAGCATGCTGCTTCTTTCCATACATTATCTGGGATATCTGCCCTATTTGTATTATGGATCCCTTTTTGATCTGGCAGTGATCCGGTGTTTGGTCCGACTCATCATGGAAGTCAGTCTGTGCTTGTTCCTTATTTTATGGAAGAAAAAGAAGGACATGCAGCAGGAACTCTGGTGGAGCCGGATGGGATTCCTGGCAGTTTTTCTGCTACAGATGAACTATCTGCTTTTTTGCCGCTTCCCGGGTGGCTTGCAGTATGACTCCATCAACCAGTTGACCCAGGTCGTGACTGGAAATTATAGCGATCACCATCCGATTTATCACACCATCTGGCTGACTCTGGGCGTAAAGATAGCAGAATGTTTTGGCGGAGATCTGACCCTGGGGGTATTCTTTTTTACCGCGGCACAGGTCATGGCCTTTTCCTATATGGTGTCTTACCTGTTAAAGACTTTGCAGCAGACGGGGATCCGGCAGCGAAATCTGGGGATTATACTGGGCTATTTTTTAGTATTCCCCTATCATCTTTTCTTTGCCGCTTATGTTAATAAAGATACGCTTTTTACCGCTTGTGGGGTTATTTTTGTTGTGGCATTTTACCGCCTGTCCTGTGTGCGGTTTGCAGGATCGAAGCGGGCCGATGTCTGGCATATGCTGATCGGCGGTCTGGGTGTAGCCCTTCTGCGGAGCAATGGGCTGATAGCCATCGGTATTTTGTTTCTGATCTTTTTGCTGGGACACAAAAAGGGAGGCGAAAGCATACGTTTATCTGTCATGGGGTGCGTTGTAGCAATCTCTGTGGTCTTAGTGGCTGGACTTAGGCTGTTCCCGGAAATCGAACCGGGCTATGAATCCGAAAAGTTTTCCATTCCTATCCAGCAGATCTCGCGTGTGATCGCAGAGGATAAGACTTTGTCAAAAGAGGAAAGACAGGCGGTAGATGCGTTGTGTCCGGAGGTCTCTCATATGACAGGGCAGACCTTTTCAGAGTTTATCCATGACAATTACAATCCCTGGCGTGCGGATGAGATCAAGGGACAGATCCAGTTCTGGGGCAGGGATGCTTATTTAAAAGAGCACAAGATGACATATCTGAAATTGTGGTTGTCGGTGGGGCTGCGCTACCCGGATACCTATTTTACGGCATGGGTCAAAATGACTGATGGCTATTGGGGCTGGAGGGGCTATTCTGATTATCATCATGTCGTTTATGAAAATGATCTTGGGGTAGCAAATACCATTTTGCTGCCAAAGGTCAATCGGACGATCAATGCATATCTGCTTTTTATGCAGGAAAATGCAGTTATGAAATATTTCCTGCATCCATCGACGGCATGGTGGGCCTGCGTGGTCTTTTTGCTGCTACAGTTGCGAAGAAAACGTGATTGGGGCAATCTGTATGTGCTGCCACTGACGGTGGTCTGGACACTTTTTGTGGCGGTGCCGCTGAACGGGGAAGTCCGCTATGTTTACATATTATATGGCTGTCTGCCGTTTTTGGCAGCGATCTTATTTGACCGGACTCTGGAATAGAAGTCCGGTTTTTCTTTTTATGCCATATATGTAAAAACATGTGTCTTGTCACCTGACAAGCAGTGTGGTATACTTCGAAAAGTATTAAGAAGTACAAAGGAGCAATTTATGTCAATCGTAGAGGATATTATTAGGTTAAAGGAAGAAAAGAACGCCGTTATTTTAGCGCATTACTATGTGGATGAGGAAGTGCAGGATATTGCAGATTACATCGGCGATTCTTTTTATTTGAGCAAGGTGGCGACAAAGACAGATGCAGACCGCATCATCTTTTGTGGTGTTGAATTTATGGGAGAGAGTGCCAAGATCTTAAATCCGGGCAAGCGTGTTTTCATGCCGGATGCGACAGCAGACTGTCCGATGGCACATATGGCGACCAGGGAGGAGATCGAAAAGGTCAAAACCCAGTATGAAGATGTGGCTGTCGTATGCTATATCAATTCTACCGCGGAATTAAAGACCATGGCAGATGTCTGCGTGACTTCATCCAATGCGGTAAAGATCGTGCGCAAATTGCCAAATAAAAACATTTTCTTTATCCCGGATCGCAATCTGGGATCATATGTGGCAGAGCAGGTGCCGGAAAAGAATATTATATTAAATGCAGGCTGTTGTCCGCGCCATGTTGCCATTACGGCGGACAAGGTAAAGGAGGCAAAAGCGGCACATCCGCATGCTCTTTTTGCAGCCCACCCGGAGTGTACCAAGGATGTTTTGCTACAGGCAGATTATGTTGGAAGTACATCCGGCATCATTGATTATGTTGTAAATACAAATCATGACGAGTTTATCATCGGTACCGTGGACGGCGTTTTTGCCGAGATCAAAAAGCAGGCACCGGGCAAGAAACTTTACACAGTCAAGGATCAGCAGGTCTGCGTCAATATGAAAAAGGTGACCTTGGAAAAGGTTTTAGATGTTTTGACACATGAGACCAATGAAGTCTTTGTAGAAAAGGATCTGGCAGAAAAATCTATGAAGCCTTTGCAAAAAATGCTGGAATTAGGACAGTAATGTTTGGAGATGTAAGAAAATGAAAACAGATATTTTAGTTGCAGGATGCGGCTGTTCCGGCCTTTATCTTGCACTTAATTTGCCAAAAGATAAGGAGATCCTGATCGTGACCAAGTCCGATGCCCAGAGTAATGATTCTTATCTGGCGCAGGGCGGTATGTGCGTGCTTACAAGGGAAGATGATTATGATGCTTACTTTGAAGATACACTGGCTGCCGGACACTATGAAAATGATCGCAAATCCGTAGAGATCATGATCCGGTCTTCGCAGGATGTGTTAAAGGATCTGATTGGTTTTGGAGCAGATTTTAAGAAGGATGCGGATGGCAATCTGCTTTATACCAGAGAGGGCGCGCACAGTGCCAAGCGTATTGTTTTCCATGAGGATGTGACAGGAAAAGAGATCACGAGTCATCTTTTGGCAGAGGCCAGAAAGCGTGATAATATCAAAATTATGGAATATACCACACTTGTAGATATTATCAGCGCAGATAATGTTTGCTATGGTGGCGTTCTTCGTATGGCAGACGGATCTTTAGAAAAGGTTACGGCAGAAGAAGTCGTGCTCGCGACCGGCGGTGTCGGGGGTGTCTATCGTCATTCGACCAATTTCAGACACTTGACAGGCGACGGCATTGCCATGGCGATCAAGCATGGGGTGGAACTCAAGGATATTACCTATGTGCAGATCCATCCGACGACTTTTTATTCCAAGGAAAAGGAACAGAGGAGTTTTCTGATCTCCGAATCCGTGCGTGGGGAAGGTGCCAAGTTGTATGATAAATATGGCAATCGTTTTGTCAATGAACTTTTGCCGCGGGATCTTTTGACCCAGGAGATCCGCAAGCAGATGGAAAAAGACGGTACGGACTATGTCTGGGAAGACCTGCGCGAGATTCCGGCAGAGGAACTGGATTCCCATTTCCCTAATATTATTGAGCATTGTCGGCAGATGGGCTATGATGTGCATAAGGAATGTATTCCGGTCGTGCCGGCGCAGCATTATTTTATGGGGGGCATCAAGGTCAACCATGAGAGCAAGACAAGCATGGACCACCTGTATGCCGTGGGCGAGACTGCCTGCAATGGTGTGCATGGCAAAAATCGACTTGCCAGCAATTCTCTTTTGGAGAGTCTGGTCTTTGCAAAACGTGCAGCAGGCGACATCGCAGATGGTCAGGAAGCCGTAGACGAAAGCCTGGCAGAACAGGTTGCAGCAGAGGTTGATCTGGCGGACTATGGCGATAGTGTGGCTTTGGAAAAAGAATATCAGGCTTTGGTACAGGAAGCCGTACAGGCAAGTGCCTAAGCAGTCAGCGGATGTGGAGACATCCGGTATAAAATCAATTATAGAGGAGAGAGATTATGTTTGATCAGGTAACAATGACATTAAATGTAGACCCATATATCAGAAGTGCGTTGCAGGAGGACATCACCAGTGAGGATGTCAGCACCAACAGTGTGATGCCGGAGGCAAAACTTGGAGAGGTGGATCTGATCTGCAAACAGGATGGTATTATCTGTGGCTTACAGATTTTCAGCCGTGTGTTTGAGATGCTGGATCCAAAGACAAAGATCGAACTTTTTGCAAAGGACGGGGATGCGGTAAAAGCCGGGGATCATATGGCAAAGGTGACAGGGGATATCCGTGTTCTTTTGTGCGGAGAACGTACGGCACTCAATTATTTGCAGCGCATGAGTGGTATCGCGACTTATACCCATCAGATCGCAGGTATGTTGGAAGGCACCGGTATCAAACTTTTAGATACCAGAAAGACAACGCCGAACAATCGTATTTTTGAGAAATATGCGGTTCGTGTGGGGGGAGGCAATAACCATCGTTACAATTTGACAGATGGGGTGCTTTTAAAGGATAATCATATTGGTGCAGCAGGCGGTGTAAAGGAAGCCATTGCACGCGCTAAGGAATATGCACCGTTTGTCCGCAAAATCGAGGTGGAAGTCGAAGAACTTTCCATGGTAAAAGAGGCAGTTGAGGCTGGCGCGGACATCATCATGTTGGATAACATGGATCATGATACCATGGCACAGGCGATGGCGATCATTGACGGAAAGGCTGAGGTCGAAGTCAGCGGAAATATGACCGAGGAAAATCTGGCAAAATTATCCGGTCTGGGCGTTGATTATGTTTCCAGCGGTGCGCTGACACATTCGGCACCAATTATGGATATTTCTTTGAAAAATTTGCATCCGATCGAAGCGTGAGGTAAGAAAAGTTGAGTGGAGAAGAACGTAGAAATCAGATCATTCATATTTTGCAATCGAGTGATACGCCAATCTCCGGTGTCAAACTGGCAAAGATGCTTGATGTGAGCCGGCAGGTCATTGTGCAGGATGTGGCATTGCTTCGCGCCAAGGACATCCGTATACATTCTACCAACAGGGGCTATGTCATAGATAAGGATCAGGAGACCCTGCGCGTGTTCAAGGTCATCCATACCGAGGAGCAGACGGCGGAGGAATTGCAGACCATCATCGATCTGGGCGGCTGGGTCAAGGATGTCTTTGTATATCATAAGACCTATGGGGTCATCCGGGGAGAACTGAATATCCATTCCCGCTATGATATCGAGCAGTATATCGCAGAACTCAAGAGCGGCAAATCCAGCCAGTTGATGAACGTGACGTCAGGTTATCATTATCATACAGTCTATGCCAGGGATGAGGCGGTCTTAGACCGGATTCAGGAACTTTTGGGAGAGAAAGGATTCTTGGCGAAATTACAGGAATATGAACCGGTAAACTTCTGGGAAGAAGGTTAGAAAATCCGCAGGTGCATTTGCATCTGCGGATTTTTGTCTTTACTACGTCTGATAATGCTATGACTGACGCTGCTACGTCTGGCGTAGTATCGATGTATGCCATTTCCATGGGATTGTCAATAGGGAAAAAGAATTGTAGAATAAATCTATATCAAAAAAGGATGGAACAGAGGAAATGCTGAGACGAAAAGTCAGAGGATATGACAGTTTTCAATGTATTGCGGGAGATTGCCCCCAGACCTGCTGTGCGGGTTGGTTGATCGAGATTGATGATAAGGCTTTAGAGGATTATAAAAAAGAGACAAGTGCTTATGGGGATACCCTGCGCGCAAAAATCGACTGGGAGGAAAAAGTCTTTCGGCAGGATGCGGATGCACGCTGTGCTTTTCTGCGTCAGGACGGTCTGTGTGATATGTACTGTCATTTGGGTGAGGACAGCCTTTGCCTGACCTGCACTTCCTATCCGAGACATACGGAGGAATTTGAAAATGTCAGGGAATATTCGCTTGCCATTTCCTGTCCGGCAGTGGCAGAAGAACTTTTAGCGACCGGTCAGCCTCTTTCCTGGGAGACCTGGGAAGATGATGAGACAGAGGAGCCTTACGAAGAATTTCATGGACTTTTATATGAAAAATTGGTCCGGATGCGCCAGTGTATGATCGCCATTATGCAGGATCGGCGGATTCCTTTTGTCATCCGCTGTCATACTATGCTGCAAAAGGTCAATGCCATGCAGGAAGCCTTGGATGAGGGCAGATGGGAGGAATGCCTTTTGGATGCGGAGGCGGCAGGGGATGCAAAGGAGGGCATAGGAGCCTTTGCTTCTTTAGAGGATATGCATGTCTTGTTTTGCAACCTCTATGCCTTGGAGCCGCTTTCCTATGCATGGCGGGAACGTTTGCAGGCGGCAGAGCATCTTTTATATGAGACGGATCAAAGGACTTATACGGATTTGCGGCAGGAATTTGAGGACAGCCAGCCGGATCTTTTTATCAAGATGGAACAGATCGTCGTTTATTTTATCTTTGCCTATTTTTGCGGAGCCGTTTATGATGAGTATGTCTATGCACTGGCGCAGGAGGCGGTCGTCAATGCCTATCTGATCCGTGAATTGTGGCTGGCAAAATGGCTGGAGCAGGACAAGACCATAACATTAAAGGATATGGCGGAGATCGCTTACCGTTATTCCAGGGAACTGGAACATTCCGAAGAAAATCTGGAATGTATGGAAGAATTGATGGATGGGGAAATTTTAGTATAGATGCATGCGTGGTAGAGGATGCAAGAAAAAGAAAGGCGATACCATGGAAAAAAATTCAAATCTGCATTATGTTTTGACAAGTCATGTGGCAGAGCGGGGAAGTGACGGACAGTATTATTGTCGTGCCTTGCAGACGGTCATGGTGGGAGATTACTGTTATTGCACATCCTGTCCGCTTTTTGGCGGATTTTCCTGCTTTGGCAATATGGAGGAGCAACCGGAGTGCTGGTACTATGACATGGAGGAGATGCAGGAGGAAAAGCGTCTGCCGGAAGAACAGGAGATGCGGACGGCTGGCTTGATCCTGGCAGGCATTACCGGGGAGTTTCCGGACTATCTGCCACAGGATGAGACGGCAAGACCTTTTTCTGTCATCGAGCGGGCAATCCAGTATGCAGCCGTGGCACATAAGGGGGCTGTGCGCAAGGGCAGTCTGGTGCCTTATATTGCACATCCTATGGAAACCATGATGCTGGTCGCATCCATGACAAATGACAATGAAGTGATCGCTGCAGCGGCACTGCATGATGTTGTGGAAGATACCCCAATTACGATCGAGGAGATCGAAGCAGAATTTGGAAAGAACATCGCTTTTTATGTGGCGCATGAATCGGAGAATAAGCGTGAGGACAGACCAAAGAGCGAGACTTGGAAGATACGCAAGCAGGAGCAGTTGGGAAAGACAAAGGATGCCAGCCGGTCGGTCAAATGTATCATGTTGGCAGATAAATTATCCAATATGCGGGCAAGCCTGCGGGATTTCAAACGGGATGGACGTGCCATCTGGCAAAAGTTTAATATGAAAGACGAGAAAGAACAGTACTGGTATTATCATGCGGTCGCAGATGTGGTAAAAGATCTGGCAGACACGCCCTGCTATCAGGAGTATGTCAGTATTTTAGATATTGTTTTCCATGATCTGGATGAGGAAATGGCAAAGGGGCTATAGGCAGGGAATGGTGGAGCCGAGGCTTTGACTCAGATATTTGCAGCAGTCCTTACGTCTGCTATCATCCGGGCAGTAGAGACGGAGGCTGATGGCAATGGCATCCGGGCTAAAAGTTTTTAGGAACTTTCTGTCGGCGTCTGTCAAATGGTAGGATGATCCCTGACCAAAAGACAATTCAGTGGAAATATGATTCAACTTGGCTAGAGCAGTCAAAAGATCATCTTCGGATCGATGCAGGTCTAATTGGATCTTTTGGCAGGATGCCAGTTCAAATTCACAGGTAGAAATGATCTGTAGGCAAAGATGCAGGCGACCATCGATATCCGATGCTTCCATGAGGATATCCGGTCGCTTTTCTTTTACGGATAAGAAATAGGATTTGGCACCGGCAATATCCTCTTTTTGGAAATAGCTAAAGAGTTTTTGGATGGTCTCCTTGGTCTCTTTCTTCTCACCGATCAGACCGACCTTACATTCTTTGACGCGCAGATGACGATACTGGCACCAGACCATAAGGAGAAACTCGGAGATAAAGCCGTAGAGTCTCTTGTGGTAATCGTCATAGTCATCCAGGACGAGTAATGGATGCATGGCTTTAAAAATCGGAAAGAGGAAGGCACAGTATTCGTCAAAGAGAGGCTTGGAGCAGATCATCATATTGCCAAAATAGGTATGGTTCTCCTGCAAGCATTTGGCATAGAGAGGGTAAAAGTCAGGATAGAGCCCGGCAATGACCTGACTTGCTGCCGCAAGATCCTCCGGCGTGTGATTTTCTTCAAAGCCATAGGCATAGGAAAAATTCAGGGTCAGGCATTTGGAGGTTATCACATCATAATCTTTGAGAAGGGGAGCCAGTTGTGTCCGGGTAAAAATACTGCCGGCATCGTTTAACAGGTAACGCCGGTAATGGCAGACACCGACATGATCCAGATCTTTTACATTTTTCCAGACCCAGTAAAGACCGGTCAGTTCGCTATAATAGCAGTTTAGGGCAGAGATATTATCCCCGGTGTTATCGGATAGATAGCCCAGATCTGTATGTGTGGCACGTCCGACCTGCAGGGGAACATAGAGCGGGTCCGGTGGTGTGTCAAAGGTTTTGTGGGTCATGGCAAAAATTTGGATCTTCATCAAAAACTACCTCTTAAAAATGAAACTTTACTAAAGACTACTATAGTACAGGAGAAACAAAAAGAAAAGTAAGCAAATACTTGCTTTATGGCAAAAATTTGCTATAATGATAAATGGATCTGTTTGTTGAACCGCATTACCACTATAAATAGGAGAGCATTATGGCATTATCCATTGGTCGCATGGGAGCGACAACAACATCATATGCACAGATCCGTCCGCAGTCGTATGCACTGTCCAATGAGTCACAGACTTCGGCGGCATATGAAGCATCTAAGACACAGAGCCCGCAGGGGATCGGAGCCGTTGACCCGGTACAGTATCCGAATGCACAGACCGGTGGAAAAGGTCTGACAGGTCTATCTTCTGTTCAAGAGGTAGAGCAGGCTTACAATGCGATCGCATCAGCCTTTGAGGGTGTGACGACTTCTTATGGACAGGATAGCGTGGGATCTTCCTATGGTATGTTGGGATCACAGATTGATGTTTATGCATAGGTAAAACAGAATAGACAGAAGATAGGACGATCTGCTTTTGGTGGGATCGTCTTTTTTGTCCTATAACCCTATAACCCGCAATATATTCTCTTCGAAATCATGGGAAGATTAGGAAACTGAAAGATACAAAATGGTTTCCGCCGGCCTTTCGACAAAAGACGACAAAAAATAAAAAAGACCGATAAATCGGCCTTTTTTGAGGGGAGTATAAATAATTAATAAGGGGTGTAAAAGGAAACTTCCTCTTACAAGGCTAATTATATAACGTCCCTTTTCGGATTGCAATAAAAAAATAATAAAATTTTTATAAACTTTTCTATAAGGATATTCATTGACACATTTTTTTACAAAAGATAATATGTAATTATCTATGATTGTGACTAGAGAAAGGTTTGTTTTATGGAGACAATACAACTGGTGGCTCCTTGTCATTTTGGCATGGAGGCAGTTTTAAAAAGAGAGATCTATGATCTCGGATATGATATTACAAAGGTGGAGGATGGCAGAGTGACCTTTGAAGGGGATCTGGAAGCCATTTGCAGGAGCAATATCTTCCTGCGAACCGCAGAACGCGTCATGGTACAGATCGGCAGATTTCATGCCACGACCTTTGATGAACTATATGAAAATATGAAGGATTTGCCATGGGAAGACTGGATTCCACAGGATGGAAAGTTCTGGGTCAAAAAGGCATCTTCCGTAAAAAGCAAACTTTTCAGTGCATCGGATATCCAGTCCATCTGCAAAAAGGCAATGGTCGATCGTTTGAAGATGACCTATCGTACGGACTGGTTCAAAGAGGATGGAGCGTCTTTTCCGGTGCGTATCTTCCTATTAAAAGATGAAGTGACGGTGGCATTGGATACGACAGGCGACCCTTTACACAAAAGAGGCTACCGGACATGGACAAGTAAGGCACCGATCTCTGAGACGCTGGCGGCGGCACTTATCATGCTGACTCCATGGCGGGCTGACCGGATTTTGGTGGATCCTTTTTGCGGCAGTGGAACTTTTTTGATCGAGGCAGCCATGATGGCGGCAAATATAGCACCGGGCATGAACCGGTCTTTTACAGCAGAGGCATGGACACATTTGATCCCAAAGCAGATGTGGTATGATGTCGTGGAAGAAGCCGAGGAGATGGTAAACACGGATATTGCCTGCGACCTGCAGGGCTATGATATTGACCCGGATATGATCCGTATCGCGAGAGCCAATGCCAAACAGGCAGGCGTGGAGCATCTGATCCATTTTCAGCAGCGCCAGGTGGCTGACCTAAAGCACAGCAAAAAATATGGATTTATCATTACCAATCCACCGTATGGAGAGCGCTTGGAGGACAAGAAGGATCTTCCGGCACTTTACACGACGATCGGTCAGGTCTACCGGGATCTGGATGCATGGTCAATGTATCTGATCACATCCTATGAGGAGGCAGAGCGCTATATCGGACGCAAGGCGGACAAGAACCGCAAGTTATATAACGGCATGATCCGGACCTATTTCTATCAGTTTATGGGACCGAAACCGCCGAAAAAGAAGGATAGGGCATGAAATATTCCAAAAGATATATTGTACTTACGGTCATACTTCTTGTGACCTTTTTTGCAAAACTCAATACTTGGAATGATGAATACGCAGATGTGACCGCCTTTCGTGGCGCCCAATTGCAGGATGAGGTCTTTTATCCGCTTAAGGCGCGCAGTATCAACGAGGAGGGCAATTTGGGCTTGACGGTTGGCGAGGATACTTACGGTGTGTCTGACGGTATCCGCATGGGCGACCATATGCAGGTCATGGCATCCCTTTCTTTTGTGGAAGAATTTTTCGGATGCAGTGCCTCTCTTTATGAGGACAAAAAGATCCTCTTAGATTATGGAGACCGCTCCTACATTTTTTATGTCAATAGTCTGGATGCCAAGCGGGATGACAAAGCGATCACTTTGGATGTTATGCCGGAATTGCATGACAAGCAGGCATATCTTTCTTTGCAGGATCTGTGCCGTGAGTTCGGCTGTATCTATAGTTATGATGAGACCAATTATCAGGCGACGATTTCCGGGGATCTGCAAAAAGGAAGCCTGCCGGCATCTTATGATCTGCGGGAAAAAGATCGTGTGTCCGCAGTACGAAATCAGGGCGATACCTCGACCTGTTGGGCGCAGGCAGCGCTTTCAGCCCTGGAATCCGCTCTTTTGCCGGAAGAAAAGTTTTCTTTTGACGCAGACCGCATGACTTCGGATAATGCTTATCAGGTGGACACTTCCTTGGGAGGCAATTACACCATGGCGGTATCTTATCTGGTCTCCTGGATGGGACCGGAGCAGACCGGAGAAAAGACTGTGGATAAACATGTGCAGGAAGTCCATTTTTACGATAGTGATGATATAGACGATATCAAGTGGGCGGTCTATCAGCATGGTGGTGTATCGACATCCATTTATGCCAGCCTTTCCACGACAAACTTAAGTAAATCTTCTTATTATAATAGGAAAAAGAACGCCTACTGCTATACCGGGGCAGAGAAGCCAAACCATGATGTCGTGATCATTGGCTGGGACGATCATTATAGTGCATCCAATTTTCCGGGAAAAGTGGCAGGGGACGGAGCCTTTATCTGCCAGAACAGTTGGGGCGCTACCTTTGGCGAAAATGGTGTATTTTATGTTTCCTATTATGATACCAATATCGGCGACCAGGCGGTTTCTTATGTTGGCATAGAGGATGCGGACAATTACGATACCATCTACCAGGCAGATCTGTGCGGCTGGGTCGGACAGGTCGGCTACAATAAGGACAAGATCCATGCTGCCAATATCTATGAGGCCGAGGAAGATGAACAGATTGAGAGTGCCGGTTTTTATGCACTGGGCAAGAATACGACCTATCAGTTATATATTGTTACCGATTATCACAACACGGCATCTCTTGCCAGCCGCATCGAGGTGGCAAGGGGGGAGTTGCAAGATGCGGGATATTATACCATTCCTTTTGACAGACCTTATAGTGTAAAAGCGGGAGATAAATTTGCCATTGTTGTGGTATTATCCACACCCGGTATGGATCATCCTATGGCGATCGAGTATCCGGCAGATGATCTGAGCCGGCATGTAGATATTTCGGATGGCGAGGGCTACATCAGCAACAATGGACTGGATTGGGAAAGTGTCGAGGAGACCGCCGGCGGCAATCTTTGTCTCAAAGCCTATGGAAAGAGAGTGGAAGAAGACTAGACGATGGGAAAGATGATAGGATGAAGTTAGAAAAAAAAGTCGTGGGTCTGGTCGCGACCATACTACTTGTTTTGAGCCTTACGGTCTGTGGCATTTTTCTGGGCATACCGGATCTACATGTGTGGGCGCAGAGGAAACACTTACAATATGCCACACATGTGCAAAAAGGCGAGTCTGTTTTATCCCTGATGCAGGCGGAGACCGCCGTTTTAAAAGAAGGATCGCAGGATATGAAGATGCAGGGACAGTTGCGTCTGGAAATTCCGGAGGAAGTCAAGACAGCGGATGTTAGTATCGAACAGGATTATGTGGAGCAGGAGGTGCGGATCTATATACCGGAGATCAGCCAATCCTATTTTTATGATTATCCCATGATCGGCAGCAGCGACCATATTGACGACATCAAATATGATGTGGAAGATAAAAAGGGGCTGATCGATATCCTTTTGGATAATGTCTATATTACGGATGTGACATGGCAGGACCATTACCTTTATATGGACTTTGTGGCACCGAGGGAACGCTATGATAAGATTGTGGTCATTGATGCAGGACATGGCGGCAGTGATCCGGGAGCAGAGGTTTTAGGCACCGATGAAAAAGATATTGATCTGGCGATCGCCCAAAAGATCATGCCCTATTTTCAGGATCAGGACAAGATCGGGATCTTTTATACGCGAACCGATGACAGCAGCCTGTCACTGGAAAAAAGAGTAGGGCTTGCCAATACCTTGCAGGCGGATCTTTTCCTCAGCATCCACAACAATACGACGGCGAGTGGCAGGATGTCCGGGATCAACGGCACGGAGGTCATGTATCATGCGGCAGACGAAAGCGGGGCGTCCAAGGCCTTTGCCCAGAACTGTCTGGATCAACTGTTACAGACACTTGGCTCCGGGAGCAAGGGGCTTGTCGTGGGGGATGATATCTATATCATCCGGACCGCACAGATGCCGGTGGCGTTGGCAGAAATCGGATTTATGACAAATCAGGAAGAACTGGATAAGTTAAAGAGTGAAGAATACCAGGAGGCAGCCGCAAAAGCACTGGCGCAGGCTGTGCTCCGGACATTGGAGGAGTAAGACCATGGAAAAAATTATTTTTGCTACAGGTAATCAAAACAAAATGCGTGAGATCCGTGAAATCTATGAGGATCTGGGCTATGAGCTCCTTTCCATGAAAGAGGCTGGGATTTCTGTGGATATCGTAGAAGATGGCAAGACTTTTGAAGAAAACGCCCTGATCAAAGCAAGAGCCATTGCGGATCAGGTGGAGGCAATCGTTCTTGCAGACGATTCCGGTCTGGAGATCGATTATCTGAACAAGGAACCGGGGATTTATTCTGCCAGATATATGGGAGAGGACACTTCCTACGACATCAAGAATGCCAATCTGATCGAGCGGCTGGATGGGGTGCCGAAGGAAGAACGTACGGCGCGATTTGTCTGTGCCGTGGCGGCAGTATTTCCGGATGGCAGCGAAAAGGTGGTAAGAGGCACGATCGAGGGATATATCGGTTGGGAGCCGGAGGGAGAGAATGGTTTCGGCTATGATCCGATCTTTTATGTAGATGCCTATGGCTGTAGTACGGCGGCTATGTCCCGTGAAGAAAAGAACGCGATTTCCCATCGTGGAAATGCATTGCGCAAGATGAAGGAAGAGTTGATCAAATATGAGAATACTGGTTGTTAGTGATACACATAGAAAACATGATAATTTGGATATTGCCATTGAGAAGGTCATGCCGGATCGTATCTATCATCTGGGCGATGGTGAGGGCTGTGAGGACTATATCGAGGCGGTGGCGGAATGCCCCTTGGAGATCGTGCGCGGCAACTGTGACTTTGGCAGTGATCTGCCGGCAGAAGTGGTCATGCAGGTGGGGCGTCATGTGGTCATGCTGACACACGGACATTATTATAATGTAAATTATGGGACACAGATGCTTGAGGCTGCCGCAAGGGAAAAAGGTGCGGATGTCGTATTCTATGGTCATACGCATGTGCCGGAAGTGACCTATGAAGAAGATATGACCATCATCAACCCGGGTAGCATTTCTTATCCGAGACAGGATGGCAGAAGACCGTCTTATGTAGTCGTGGATGTAGATCCACAGGGAGATCTGCATTTTAATCTGATCTATATGTGATCTTTGCAAAAAATGTGATGGTGCAAGACGGGAAAACCGCCTGTAGCAAGGGCTGGCAGGGCTTGGAAAAAGAAAATAAAAAAAGTGAAAAAAGTTGTTGACATTTGTTTGCCTCTGCCATATAATATTACTTGCGTCACGGAGAGACGACGCGGTAATACATCGGGGTGTGGCTCAGTTTGGCTAGAGCACCTGGTTTGGGACCAGGGGGTCGCAGGTTCGAATCCTGTCACCCCGACTTGTATGCGGGTGTAGTTCAATGGTAGAACATCAGCCTTCCAAGCTGAATACGTGGGTTCGATTCCCATCACCCGCTCTTTTATTTATGTGTTCGTAGCTCAGTTGGATAGAGCAACGGCCTTCTAAGCCGTGGGTCGGGGGTTCGAATCCCTTCGAGCACATTTGA
>CAVGHS010000042.1:6592-17168 GCA_963629085.1 bacterium | reverse complement strand
CTCAAAGACAAATCTGTTTTTACCGCTGACAATGGTATCGCCGATAGAAAAGATGCCCGGATCAAATACGCCGATGATATCGC
Source organism: bacterium (assembly GCA_963629085.1). Classification (GTDB taxonomy): domain Bacteria; phylum Bacillota; class Clostridia; order Lachnospirales; family Lachnospiraceae; genus Pararoseburia. The sequence continues at coordinate 17,085 of CAVGHS010000042.1, read as the reverse complement.
CGGCATATGCCTTGTCTACGATCTTTCTCTCCTGCGCCATCAACTGTTGTGGCTGGGAAAGTTTCATTGCCTTATTGCCCTGCACATGAAAGACTTCCATGCCGGCATCGAACTCGCCGGAACAGATACGCATAAAGGCGATCCTATCACGATGTGCCTTGTTCATATTTGCCTGGATCTTAAAGACAAATGCAGAAAAATCCGGTGAAAACGGATCGATGACACCCTTGTCGGACATTCTCGGTAATGGGGATGATGTCATCTGTAAAAAGTGCTGCAAGAAGGTCTCGACACCAAAGTTGGTAAGAGCAGATCCGAAAAATACAGGAGACAACTCTCCCTTGGATACCAGATCCATATCAAATTCGGCACTGGCGCCGTCCAGAAGTTCGATCTCATCCAGTAAGGTCTGTCTCTGTTCTTCCCCGATCTCGTCCACAAGTGCCGGATCATCTATAGCGATTTCTTTTTCTGTGCCTTCTTTGGTACCCTTTAAGGTATCAGCAAAAGTCATGACACGCTTGGTATTTCTGTCATACACGCCCTTAAATCCCTTGCCGGAACCAATCGGCCAGTTGATCGGACAGGTTGCAATCCCAAGTTCCTTTTCAATATCATCCAAAAGTTCAAAGGTATCATTTGCATCTCGATCCATCTTGTTGATAAAGGTAAAGATCGGAATATGGCGCATCACGCATACCTTGAAGAGTTTTCTGGTCTGTGCCTCAACACCCTTGGAAGCATCAATGACCATGACGGCAGAATCGGCAGCCATGAGGGTACGATAGGTATCTTCTGAGAAGTCCTGATGTCCCGGTGTATCCAGAATATTGATACAATAGCCATCGTAATGAAACTGTAATACGGAAGATGTAACCGAAATACCTCTTTCCTTTTCAATCTCCATCCAGTCAGACACCGCATGTCTGGCAGTTGCTTTTCCCTTAACAGAGCCCGCTAAATTGATGGCTCCGCCGTATAAGAGAAATTTTTCGGTCAGGGTCGTCTTACCTGCATCCGGGTGAGAAATAATGGCAAATGTCCTTCTCTTTTCAATCTCTTTTTCTAAATCTGACACAGTATGTTCCTCCATTTATCCTGCGCTCCCGGTATGACCGGGATCTATATATTATCTACATCTTATCTCAAACTAATTTAGTTTATCTTACATACACATTTCTTGTCAAGTAGGCGTCGGGCAGGGCGCAGGGTCAGCAGGGGGCATGGTACGTCTTCACAAGAGAGAATCTGTCGCAGAACAGGGAGTCTCTATGTGAGAAAGCATTGCTTTCACGGATAAAAACTGTCTTTGCAAAGTTAGACAACCGGCTAGGATGATGTTCGCCTGCTGACAGATATGAATGCAAAACACATTAGAGCCTCTTATAACTTGGAAATATCCTGGCAACTCGGGTACACGGATGTACCCGAGAGGCGCAACCGCACACGGATGTTCGTTTGCGCCGATTGCCGATTATGATATTGCAAAGAGTCCAAGTTATTAGAGGCTCTTATGTGTGGCGCCCCTGAATATCTGTCACAGGCGGACACATCCTGCCGGCTGTCGAAGCTGTGCAAGAGACAGTTTAACGCAAGCAATGGCTTTCTCACAGAGACTCACCTAACCTGCTCCAAAGATCCCCCTTTGAAGACATACCATGCCCCCTGCTGACCTTGCGCCCTGCGGCTTCCCTCCTAATTCATGGTCGAGATCACAATATGGTCCGGCGCGATGCCCGCCTTGCGGTTGACAACATCCTCCACCTGTGCCCGTTGTGCATCAGTGACCTCACTTGCATTTAAGATGACATCTGCATTTTCTCCTGCGATGGAGACCACGGCTTCCTCAAAGCCCTTAGATGCCAGCATCATCTCACAGGCCGCCTCCTTTTCTGCCACCTGTGTGAGTGCCGCCAATTCTTCTACGGCTGCCTGCTTTTCCACATCCGTGAGGGCAGCATTATTGACCACTTCCATCAAAGTCGCCTTGCTGGCTGCCCTGGTCTGTTCCCGATCCATCTTCAGGCTAGCCGCTTTTGACACCTGCACATTGGTACTGTCCGTCAGCACTGTCTCTCCCGCACTGTCATCCCCCATATCATCACTGCTAGCCTCCGTATCCGTCAGAATCTCCTCCTCACGCAAAGATGCCGTTACTTCTGTATCTTTTGCCTTTTCCTCCTTACTATCCTTTGCCGCCATGGTCGCAATGTTTTTTTCATCATTTTCATATGTATAATTTAGATAGCCTGCTCCGGCAATAAGAAGCGCCAGAGCTGCTACCACGATCTGATTTTTTCGGAATATACGTTTCATGTTCCCTCCTGTGATCCCATTTCTACTATTGATATCTTATGTGCGTCCACGGAAAATAATGCCTGGATTGCCTCATAGATCGCCACTTTTGTCCGATCGTCCGACGCCCCCTCCGCCACCACACAGACGCCGCGGATCTTGGGTTCTATGGTCTTGGTCTCATAGGGAGCATCCTGCGAGAGCACGGTTGTACGGTCGGAACTCATCTCCTCCTTGGTCGTCTCCCCCTCTTTTGTCGTAGACGACTGACTGCTGATATCCTGTGCCACGACATTCTCCCCCTGATCTTCCAAAGTGATCATGACACGGACTGCCCCTACCCCATCCATCTGTCCTAACAGATCTTCCAAATCTCTTTCCATCTGCTCCACATAGGAAGAACTTTCCGTTTCCTTGGTCTGTGCCGTCTCCTGCCCTTGGACATCCTGTTTCTTGGAATCGACCGGTATGGCTATGACTAAGAGCAATACCCCGATCAGAATGCATACGATCCACTTCTGTCGATCCATATTCTTTAGCACATTTTCCAGCAATTTCTTCCAGTTTTCCATCATTCCTCCTGCCCATTTACCACTGCATCTATATAATCCTGATCCAAATAGGAAAAGTCCTTTGCTTCCTGTTTTCTTTCTTCCCACTGCGCATAATATTTATAAAAAGCCTGATTCCACTGCTTCTCATAATCTTTTTCCCCGATTCCCAAAATGGATGTCAGACAAAAAAGTACCAGCACCATTTCCAGAAAAAAACGCAGGTATCTGCGATACTGCCCGGAGGGAAGCAGATATAAAAACATGGCAAAGATCAAAAATAGGGAAATATATGCCTTGATCCACGCGATCACACTATCTGCCTCCTATCAATGTCGTCATTGCTACCGTGATAAAGATCAGAATGGCACAATTGGTCAGGAGTTTAAAAAGCATACCTCCTCCTTTTGCCGCCACCAGTATGGCATTACTGATCCTTTTATCCGCCACAGGTTCCACAAAGGCTGCCAAAACCCGGTAAAAAAATGTCATGATCCCCACCTTGGATAGCGGCACGGCAACCAGGAGCACCAGGACGACAAGTGCCGCCGCACCGATGCCACTGCGTATGACATCACTTGCCGCCAAAAAGAGGTCCGATGCCGCCGATAAGGTCGAACCGATCCCCGGCACAAAAGCCAGTGATTTTCGCAGGGTCTGTCTGGCAAAAGTATCCGTGACCGGGGCAATGGCATTTTTTATGATATTTAAGCCTAAGACCACGGACGTTAAGATTTTCAGTGCCCAGGAAACCATATTTTCCAGAAGATCCGTCAGTTTGGAAAATCTTCCTTCCTCCATGACATAATTTAAAAGTCCCATGACAACATATATGCGGATCAGGGGCACCAATCCGTCTGCTAAGATCCACTGCACCAGGTAGACGACGAGAAAACCCAGTTCATAAAATCCCATCGCCGTCGCATCCCCTCCCGCTACCACAACAGTCGTCGCAAAGACGGGGACAAACGCGGTCATAAAATCCAAGACTACCGCGATGGTCTGCTGCACGACCTGATCCAAAAGCAGTACCGATTTCATCAAAAGGACCATCAAGAGCGCATAGACCAGCAAAAAACAGACATTGGATATGTAAGACTGTTCAAAGACCTGGGCAAAATTTTTCAAAAGAGAAAAGGCGATCGTCAAGAGCAGGATATAGATCAGATACTTGCGGTTGGTCTCCCACTCGCCCCAAAAGAACTGCCAGACCATCTGCCCTAATCCCTGACTGATGTCATATTCTCCTGAGATCAGTTTCTCTACAATTTGTCCAAATCTCAGGTTTTCCCACCCACTACTGCCATTTAAAGCATCCTCAATACCGCTTAAATCCAGTGAGGGAAACAGACAATCCACCGCACTTCCTTCTGTCATAAAAATGCCTCCACGGTCGATAAAAATGCCATGAGTACCGGCATCCCCAAGGCTAAGACCGACAGTTTTGCCAGCACCTGGATCTGCCCGGCAATGCTGGCATAGCCCGCATCTTTACAGATGGCAGACGTAAACTCTGAAATATAAGTAATGCCGATCATCTTTAAGATCACCCCCATATACAAGGCATCTACATGGATCAGATCTGCCAGACTCTGTATGTAGTCCATGACATCTTTTATCTTTGCCAACACACAAAAAAAGATAAAAAGGCAACAAGCCAAAGAAAGCATCATGGCAAATTCCGGTTTCTGCTGTCGAAATAAAAGCGCCAGCAAAACGGTTACTATGCCAGCCACCGCAACACCTATCAAAGTAGCGCCCCCCTAAAGATCAAATAATTTTTGCATCATCTCAAAGAGATCTAAGATATAAGGCACGACCCAGAACAAAACGACAAGGAGTCCTCCCAGAGAGATAAAAAATGCCTGTTCATCCCTGCCACTGTGCTTTAAGACCTGATTTAAGATGGTCACGATAATACCAACTGCTGCAATTTTAAATAAAAGTTCAATGGGCATATCCTTACAGTAACAGCACCAGTACCAGCATAAGCCCCATTCCGGTCATAGCCGCCGTCACTTTTCCCCTTTCCTTTTTTGTTTGTTGCTCCTTTTCCAGTAACTTTGCAAAGGAATCGTAATAAATTCCAAACTCCTCCGCCTGTCCGGGCAGGCAGGCAGAAAATAAGGAGCAAAGAGCCTGTACAAACAGACGTCTTTCCTCCTCTTTTGTAAGCCTTCGCAGATCCGGTGTCATTTCTTGCCAGAGCGTTGGTTTCATATCTTCTTTTTTATGTTTCTGCATTTCTGCCAGCACCGCTGAAAAGTAGTCGGATAAGCCCGGTATGCAGCGCGCAGTTTCCTGACTCAGGATCAGATGCATAGGCAGATTTCTCTGGGCTGCCGCCTGTCGCATACGAAGCAGACTTGCCTGCATTTCCTGCAAAAAATACCATCTTTGCCTGGAAATATAGCCCTGTTGTAGCAAAAGTCCCATGCTTCCCAAGAGAAAAACGGCTATACCGATTCCTTTACACATAAAAGTTCCCCCGCTCCATCATATAAGAAAAACTTTCGTCTGCCGGATTTTTTATCGATCCAAAGCAGGCGCCTGAAATCGCATTTTGCCAAAAGCGGATCCCTTTTTCTCTTCTCCTGATACTCCCCAACACTCCCGGCATGTATGGTCGCCAGAACGCCTACGCCACAATGCATGGCATAAACCAGGCTTTCCAGATCCTTTTTGTCGCCGATCTCGTCCACCGCTAAGATCTGCGGTGCCATGGTGCGGATCGCCTGCATACTGCCCATCTCTTTGGCATAGCCGGAATACACATCCGTATGGAGTCCCACATCATTTTGCGGAATGCCAAAATTAGCAGCCGCCAGTTCATATCTCTCGTCGATCAGTGCCAATCCCCGGCAAGCCGGACGGTCAGACAAAATCCGTACCAGATCCCGCAAAAAAGTCGTCTTTCCCATGCCCGGAGCCGCCAGGATCAGCGTATGTAAAAAATTCTCCTCCTCTATGAGCCACGGCTCGATCCAAGCGGCGCAGCCCCTCTTTTCATGGGGAATGCGGATGGAAAAATACATGGGATATTCCATCCCCATGCATCCATCCTCTTCCGACATATACTGTCCGCAAAGTCCCAGACGAACACCGCCGTCCAATGCCAGAAATCCCTGACGCATTTGCCTGGCGTAGGCATAGCGGGAGTACTCGCAGACATAGGTCAGCATTTCCCGCAGGTCTTCCGCCTCCAGTACAAGCCCACCCTCTGCCTCCTCTACCAGACATTTTTTCAAAGGATCCAGATAAAAGGATGTCTGCGAAGTCACAAACTGTACCGGTCTTTGGATACGGATACGGATTTCTTCCAGATCCTCCCGATACCATGATACCTGCGCCAAAGTTTCCCGCAGCCTGACCGGAAATATTTTCATTAACTCGTCCATTTGTTTTTCAGCCATAGTCTAATATATGAAAAAGTTGCCATTTTATGATCATTTTGCAAATTTTGTTTTGATGGGACTCTCCTTTTCTAGTAGGAGATCGATCTGCCCCACATCCATAGTGATGTAAATATCCTCCTTCTCCGTTACTTGTTCCAAACGTTCCAAGGTCTCCTTGCCGGGATGTCCATAAGAATTATTCTTTCCACAGGAGATCAGGGCAATCTTTGGTGCCAAGGCATCCAAAAATTCTCCGTCGCTGGAATATTTAGAGCCATGATGTGCCACTTTTAAAAAATCCAGGGTCACATTTTCTCCAAGCAGGTCCCCTACTTCTGCAGCCAAGGCTGCTTCCTGCTCTATAGCAATATCCCCGGTAAAAAGTCCCTGAAAATCCCCACAGGTAAGTAATAGGCAAAGGCTCATGGCATTGCCATCCCCGGCAAAGGCTCTGGCGATCTCCTCGGTCGGTCCGACGCATTGCAGCCGGAGATCTCCGCTGACCAGCCGATCTCCCGCTTCCATGTAAAGGATCTGACTTCCCTGCCTTGTTGCCGTCCGGATCAGTTTCTCCATGGCATCCCTGTCCTCCAGTCCCTCTTTTTGTGCCTTTGCAAAGACCAGATGCTCGATCCGGTAACCGCTTTCCAGACACTCCTGCAAGCCGTTGATATGATCCATATCCGTATGCGATATAAACCAGTAGTCTATCTTTCGTATGCCATGATATTTTAAAAATGGCAGGATCCGATACATGCCGACCCCGGTCACATCCGTACTGCCCCCATCTATGAAAAAACGATCACCAACACCACTTTGCAGATAAATGCCATCCCCCTGTCCGACATCCAGCATGACGATCTGCTCCTGCGCCTTTTTCGGACAAAACAAGATCCCAAGTCCAAGCAATCCGCAAAGCAAAGCCTGTCCATATCTGCGTCCCGCTTTTTCCTTCTTCTTTTCTTTCGTCCTGCTTTTTGTCTCCTTGAGCAGAAAGAGTCCCAGATACAAAAGCCCATAATAGAGAAAGATCTTTCCCCATGCCGGAGCGCCCACGATCTGCCTTGCCCCCGGCAGGCGCAGGGTCAGATCTGCCATCCATTCATAGAAATACAGGATCAGATGGCATACCATAAGGATGACTTTCGCCAGTCCCTGCCGGAAAAGACCAACCAGTCCTCCGATCAGACCACATCCCAGCAAAAGTCCCAGCAGGGGTAGTAAGATCAGATTTAAAAAGATACTGTATAAGGGGATTTCATAATAAAACCTTGCCACCAATGGCAGAGTAAAAACTTGCACACCGAGCGAGAAAACAAAAGCATCCAAAATCTTTGCCAGATATGGCGACATAAGCCCCCTCATTTCTGTACCATCCACTTCCTTTCCTCCCCCTTTTACCAACTCGACCAGAGGTGATGCAAAGGAAATGACACCAAGCACAGCCATAAAAGAAAAGATGACGCCGGTATTTTTCATGCATAGGGGATTCTGCACGACCAGAAAGATCCCTGCCAGCATGAGGGCATTGCCCGAATCATAGACCTCGCCCAAGACATTTGCCAGTAGATAGATCCCGTACATAAAAATGGCACGTTTGGTCGAACTTCCCATGCCACAAAGGACGCCGTAGGAGACCACCAGACCTCCCGCCAGAATACCGCTAGCCAAAAATCCTATGCCCCTGCGCCGCAAAAAGTTATAGATTGCCATGCCAACGACTGAGATATGTAAGCCCGATATGGCAAGGATGTGAAACAAACCTGCCATCTGATACAAGGACTTGACCGCGGCATCCAGTCCGTCACGCTCCCCCAGTGCCAGCGTTTTCATGACACCGCTTTCCTCGCCCGGCAGCCCGTTCTCGTACGAGCGCGCCATGCCCTCACGCAGATCATATAAGATCTGGCGCAGGTAAAAACGCGGAAGCATACTTTTTATTTTTTCTGTCTCTTTTAACTTTGCGGCAATCCCACTGCTCTCGTAATAGAATTTTTCATCAAAATTACCGTCATTGCGTGCCTGGCGAAATGCTTCCGTTCTTGCCTTTCCTATATAAATACTTCCTATGATCTCATCATCCGATCTTGGATAAAGAATAACTGATGAGCATGTGATCTGCTCCCTTTGATCCCACAGGATGACATCCCGCAGGTAATAGATTGGCTGATCCGCCTTCTTTTCTTTTTTGTAGATTTCCCCTTGAAATTTGATCTCTCTTGCCTCTGTCAGAAAATCCTGAACATGTTTCTGCCTCTGTATCGCAGTCATCCCCAGAATGCTTCCCAAAAGAAATGCCAGCCCCAGAAAACACAGACGTCTTTTTCGTATATTGACCGGCAAGTGTGGTCTAAGTCCGATCCAAAGCCACAGGACATAGACCACAAATGCCAAGCACCAGTAAGGGCTATCATATATTTTCCATCCAACCCCAAGGAGAAATGCCATGCCAATCTGGCATAGATTTCTTCTTAACATAATCCCTAGTCTCCTTCTTTCATCAGATCACGCTCTACTGCCTGCATGACCATAGAGGTATCTCTTTCATAAGATGTTCCCAGTGAAAATCCCAGTGTGGAATCCGATGTGCTCTGTGCACCATCCACCAAAATCTGCACTTTATTGATATTGTCCAGTTCGGTCAAAGAATTGACGATCGCATACAGAACCACATTGCTGTTGATCCCGGTTGTCGTCTTTAAGAATGATGCATCCAAATTGACATAGCAGACACCATCTGTCACCGTCACATTTAAGATCTTTGTCCCGGATGGGAATACTGACTTGGCATCATCGGAATCCGGTCCCTTGAGCAGATAATCCATGACCAGACGCTCTCTGGCTACATTCTTATTATAATACACATCCTTTTCCTGTTTGACCAAAGACTGTCCATCCGCGCTGGCAAAGTATAAGGTCAGTTTGGTCTTTTCCAGACTTCCGGTCTCTGCACCGTAGTCATTGATAAAAGTATCATCATTCATGCTGCCGACCAATGCTCCATTGGCATCCAGCAGTGGATCTCCGCCAACATAAAAGGCGACACTATCGATCCCCTTGATCTGCACCAGCGTCTTTACAATGGCTGCCCGCATCAGCACCTCTGTATAGCCGGTCATCTCCTCATACTCCCGGTCGAGATATAGACTAAGCAGTCCATTATCCAGAACACGGTCTGTAATCTTGATCCCCTCCGAGATCGTCTTGCGGTAATCTACACTGTCCGGATCCGTGGCTAATGCCTGTAAGGCTTCTTCGATCATGGCATCTGTCTTGGTCGCATCCATATGGTAGCCGACAGCGCCGATCCCATCCCCCAGGGCATTGATATAATAGATCTTCATATTTTCTTTTTCTTTGGATCCGCCACACCCTGTCAGCAGACCGCATAGCATAACGAGCGCCATCAGACACCCAATCCCTCTTTTTTTCATAGAAGTGTGCTCCTCATCACATTACATTCCGGCTTAAGCATGTACCATCTTATGCTGCTTTTTGTTTTTATGGCTTCCGGCACTGCTTGGGCTGATATAATTCAGCGGAATACGCACGTCAAACATGGTTCCCTCGCCCATGACACTATGTACCTTGATGTCTCCATTGTGCATGGTGATGGCATTTTTCGTAATGGCAAGTCCAAGACCGGTACCTCCGATCTCTCTGGAATGTGACTTATCCACGCGGTAAAATCTTTCAAAGATAAAGTCCAGACTCTCCTGTGGGATTCCCATACCGGAATCCTCCACCTTGATATAACAATACTGGTGGTCTGCATTCAGGGAAACATGAACCCAGCCACCTTCCTGATTATACTTGATACCATTCTCGACCAGATTGGTAATGGCAAGGGAGATTTTGACTTCATCCACCTCTGCCGCCACCGGACGGAAACTCTCAAAGACCACCTCAACCTGCTGCTTTTCCGCGATCGGCCGCAATCTCTTTAAAATCAGTTCGATCAGTTCATTCATATTGACAGCAGACACATTCAAAGATGCTGCTGCACGATCCATCTTGACAAGGCTCAAAAGATCATTGATGATCTTGGTCTCACGATCGATCTCCTCGCCAATATCTGCCATAAATTCCCGATAGAGTTCCACCGGCACATTATCCTGTCCGTTCAAAGAATCCGCCAGCACCTTCATAGAGGTCAAAGGCGTTTTTAACTCATGGGACACATTGGATACAAACTCCTGTCTGGACTCATCCACCACCTTCATACGGGCGATCAGGCTGTTTAGTTTTTTAG
>CAVGHS010000042.1:0-6582 GCA_963629085.1 bacterium | reverse complement strand
GACTCCGTATAATCATCCACGGCGATCGCCTCTCCGCTATCGCTTCCCTTTTCTCTGGCATCAATGGCAGTTCCCAACTTGTGGAAAGGTCTGGTAAATCTTCCAGAAAAAAGAATTGCCAGTGCTATCACGACCACATATAAGACAAGTAAGGTAATGATGGCAACCGACTGGAAATATTCCAGATTTGTCGTGATATAAGTCATGGACTTATTCATCACCAATACTCCTAAAACTTCATTGTCATCCTTGCCTGTGGATAAGATGGGTATCGCCACCACCAGATAGGCATTCTCTTTATCATAGTAAGAAGCGACCTTTCCGGTAAATGCTGTGATAACATCCGACCAGACGATGGTCTTTCCCTCATCCACGCCATAGGTATCCTTGATGATATTCAAGGAAGAGTTGACGATCATCATTCTACCGGAGTAGGTCGAGGACAGTGCACTCAACTGCTCTTCTACATTTTTGGAATCTTTTTCATTCAGATAGCCGCTCGACATGATCTGCTTGCCAAGAATCTGTCCATTGGCTACCATATCGGTCACATCACTTTCTACCGAGCGTCTCACATATAAACTGGAAAAAAGCACAGAAAGGAGCGTAGCAGGCAGGATTCCCACCAGAAGGATGACCACTACGATATGTGCTCTAAGACTTTTGATCCATTCTTTGACTTTGTGTTTATTCATGTCCTACCTCTAGACCTGCTGATAGTAGTAACCCACACCCCATTTGGTGTGCACATACTTTGGTTCACTGGCATTTGGCTCGATCTTCTCACGCAGTCGCCGGATATGCACATCTACGGTACGCGCATCCCCCGGATAATCCTCGCCCCAGATAGCACGAAGCAGTTCATCCCGGCTATAGACCCTGCCTGCATTGGTCACCAAAAGCAAAAGCATGTCAAATTCTTTGGAGGTCACATTGATCTCCTGCCCTAAGATAAAGAGACGGCGATTTTCTGTATTGATGGTAAAATCTCCACTTTTGATCTCTGTGATCTTCTGTTCCTTGACGACCTGCGGTGTCGTTCTGCGCATAATTGCCTTGATGCGTGCCTTGACTTCTAAGATATTGAAAGGCTTGGTGATATAATCATCCGCACCATACTCGAGTCCTAAGATCTTATCCATATCATCGCCTTTTGCCGTGAGCATGACGATCGGCATATTGGAAAATTCACGGATACGCTGACAAACCTCAAAACCATCCATCTTTGGCAGCATAACATCCAAAAGTATCATATCGTATGGTGTCGCCATGGCTTTGTCAAGTGCTTCCTGCCCGTCATAGGCACAATCTACTTCCATGCCGTCCTGTTCCAGACTAAAACGGATTCCCTTTACGATCAATTTTTCATCATCCACCACTAATACTTTTTTTGCCATTTTCAAAACCTCAATTCACTGTAATTGCATCTGCGATCTTTTGATAGGTCGCATCACCGATCCCGGATACGTCTTTTAGATCTTCCACTGCCGCAAAGGCTCCGTGCTCCTGCCTGTAGGCGACGATACTCTCTGCCCTGGTCTGTCCGATTCCTTTGAGACTGGTCAACTCCTCCACGGAAGCCGTATTGATGTTGACCTTGCCCTCCGATGCCAAAGACGTATTTGCTGTCCCTTCTGCAGGCACCAGTCCATTTGCCGCTTCCTCTTTGGTATAGACATGGATCTTCTGTCCATCCGAAAGCCGCTCTGCCTGGTTCAAAGAGACATCATATGCCTCCGGCAGCAGACCGCCCGCAGCCTCGATCAGTTCGTAGACACGGCTGTCCTCAGAAAATCGATAGACACCGGGATCTGCCACAGCCCCACTGATCTGCACACAGATCTCTGTCTCTTCCTCTGTCTCTTCTGTTTTGTCTGCGGAATCTGTCACATCTTTTGCTGTGTCCTCATCGGAAAGATCAGACTGCTTTTCTAAATAAGATGTCGGCTTGCAAGCCATACATCCTAGCAAGATAAGAACTACAATACCAAGTAGTATGATTTGTTTTTTCACTTTATACTCCTTTCACGCCAATAAGAAAAGGGGGAAGCAATATCTGCTACCCCCTCTGTATCGCTGAAAGGAAACATGAATGCTATGCAAATCATTTTATCCAAAAGCGCCAATTATTACAAGAGTTTTACGAAATTATGTCACAAACCCCGGTCAAAATCTCTACCATATGATCGATATCTTCTTTTTCGATGATCAATGGCGGCAAAAGACGTAAGACATTACCACCGGCAGAGAGTACGATCAGTCCTGCCTCCAATGCCTTCGCCACAATAGATCCAACCGGAATACGCGCATCGATCACAAGGCCCTGCATAAGTCCCATACCACGTCTGCCGGTCATAAAGTCATATTTTTCGACCAGGTCATCCAGTGCCTTTTCAAAATATGGTGTCAGTTCCTGTACATGGTCGGTAATGTGGCGGTTTTCCATCATATCCAGTGTCTTATCAACAGCCGCACATACCAGCGGATTGCCTCCATACGTCGTACCATGATCGCCCGGGACCAAAGAATGCTCTGCCACGCGGTCAGTGAGTGCTAATGCCCCGACCGGCACACCTGCTCCAAGTGCTTTGGCACAGGTCATGATATCCGGCTTTACGCCGTACTTCTGCCATGCAAACATATAGCCGGTCCTGCCCATGCCGCACTGGATCTCGTCTAAGATCAATAAGATGTCATGCGCATCACACAGTTCTCTGACACCCTGCAAAAAGTCCGCTTCTGCCGGATACAGACCACCCTCGCCCTGCACCGTCTCTAAGATAATGGCACATGTCTTGTCCGTGACCTGTGCCTTGACACTGTCCAGATCGTTAAAGTTTGCAAAGCGCACGCCATCCATCAGCGGCAAAAATGGCTCTCTGTAATGCTCTGTACCGGTCACAGACAAAGATCCCACTGTCCTGCCGTGGAAAGAATGTTCCATGGCAATGATCTCATGTCCGGCAAAACCATCACGCAGGTAGGCATATTTTTTGGCAGTCTTGATGGCTCCCTCGATCGCCTCCGCACCACTGTTGGTAAAGAATACCTTATCCATGCCAGATACCTGACAAAGTTTCTTGGCTGCTGAGGTCATCGGAGGATGATAGTAGAGATTGGATGTATGGGTGATCTTGTCGATCTGATCCATAAGTGCCTGCTTATATTCGCCGTCATTGTAGCCAAATGCCATAACACCGATCCCGGATGCAAAATCCAGATATTCCTTGCCATCCGTATCATAGATGTGGACACCGTTTCCCTTTTCAAATACGACCGGGAAACGATTGTAGACATGGAACAAAGATTCCTCGGCTGTAGCAATGTATTCTTCTTTATTCATGATTAAACTTTTTCTCCTTATCATCTAAAATAGCCGTTCCGATTCCCTTATTAGTAAAGATTTCCAAAAGCAGGCAATGTGCGATACGTCCGTCCAGAATATGTACCCGGGAAACCCCTTTTTCGATCGCTTCCATACAGTTATTGAGTTTCGGCAGCATACCGCCACCGATAAAGCCGTCTGCGATCAGTTCTCTGGCTTCCGATACGGTCAATTCCGAGATCAGGGTCGACTTGTCCGCAGGATCTTTATAGACGCCCTCAATATCCGTCAAGAATGCCAGTTTTTCAGCCTGTACTGCCTGTGCAATGGCACAAGCCGCATCATCCGCATTGATATTGTAAGTCTCATAATTGGCATCCATACCGATCGGGCAAACGATCGGCAGGAAGTCGCGTTCCAGAAGATCCTCCAAGATCTTTGGATTAACTTCTGTGATCTCACCCACATAGCCGATATCCTGCCCCTGGGAATATTTCTTTTCCACACGCAGCAGTCCGCCGTCCTTGCCACTGATACCAACGGCATTGACGCCCAGTTCCTCGACCATCTGTACCAAAGACTTATTGACCTTATTTAAGACCATCTCGGCGATCTCCATGGTCGGTGCATCTGTCTTGCGGAGTCCGTTGACAAATTCCGGCTGCATACCTGTCTTTTCTACCCAGCGGCTGATCTCCTTACCGCCGCCATGTACGATGATAGGCTTGAAACCGACCAGTTTTAAAAGTGTTACATCCTGAATGACATGTTTTTTTAATTCTTCGTCGATCATGGCACTTCCGCCATATTTTACAACGATGATCTTTCGGTTAAAACGCTGGATATAAGGCAGTGCCTCGATCAGCACCTGTGCCTTTTCCATGACTTCCTGCATATTTTTATCTTCCACTTTCGTTTCCTCCTTATCGTGGATCTATGGCATCTTTCCCTTGTTTAAGAACGGTAATCCGCATTGATCTTGACATAATCATAAGTCAGGTCACATCCCCAGGCGGTCGCCTCGGCATCCCCCTGCTTCATATCACAGATGGCTGTCACGGCATCGGCGGTTAAGATCTTTGTCGCCTCTTCTTCACTGTAGCCGGTCGCCACACCATCTTCTATGATCTTTAATCTGCCCTTGCTGCTCTCGAAGTAGAGATCCACCTTTTCCGGATCAAAGTCCACTCCGGCATATCCCAGGGCACAGAGGATCCTGCCCCAGTTGGCATCATGTCCGTAAATTGCCGCCTTGGTCAGACTTGAGGTAATGACAGATTTTGCCAGAGTCACTGCCTCTGCCTTGGTATTTGCATTTACGACCTTGACTTCAAATAAAGCGGTCGCCCCTTCACCGTCACCTGCCATCATCTTGGCAAGTGTCTTATTGACTTCAAAAAGGGCTTCTACAAATGCCTGATAATCAGCATTTTTCTCTGTGATCTCCCTATTTCCCGCCATGCCATTGGCAAGGACTAAACAGGTATCATTGGTAGAGGTATCTCCATCCACAGAGATCATGTTGTAGGTGTCGTCCACAACGCTGCTGAGTGCCTCCTGCAAAAGTTCATGGGAGATTGCCAGATCCGTTGTGATAAAGGCAAGCATGGTACACATATTTGGATGGATCATGCCGCTTCCCTTACTCATACCTCCGACCGTCACGGTCTTTCCATCCACCGTAAAAGTCACTGCCGCTTCTTTTTTGTGGGTATCCGTCGTCATGATGGCCTGTGCGGCTGCCTCTGCCACTTGGCGCGTATCCTCTAACTTAGGCACCATTGCCTCAATGCCTGCACGCAGACGATCCATAGGCAGTTGCATACCGATCACACCGGTCGATGCGACTAAGACTGCCTGCCCCGGGATTCCAAGCGCAGATCCCGCTGCCTCTGCCGTCTCCTTACAATAGCCCATGCCCTCCTGACCGGTACATGCATTTGCGATCCCGGCATTCATGACCACTGCCTGCACAAAAGGACTCTCCCCTACCACCTGCTGATCCCATTTGACCGGTGCAGCCTTGACCACATTGCGGGTAAAGGTACCTGCCGCAACCGCCGGCACCCTGCTATAGATCATTGCCATGTCATCTCTGCCCTGATATTTGATCCCGGCTGCGGTGTGTGCTGCCAAAAACCCTTTTGCTGACGTAACGCCTCCATCTATCTTTTCCATCTCTGCCACTCCTTTATTTGTTGAACCGTGTTATATTTTCCTCATTTAAAATAAAATCATATACATTCAGATCCTGGCGCAGATTCCAGCCTTCCTCATGCCAGAAAGCATTGCCAAGGGCATTGTCCTTAAATGCTACCAAAGAGATCTTGTTGATGCCTTCTTCCTGCAAACGGCGCATACAGGTCGTTGCCATGGCTTTTCCTATGCCATGCTTGCGGTAGCCCTCTGCCACACAGACATGATAGAAACATCCCTGTCTGCCATCGTGCCCACAAAGGATGGTTCCCACAATCCTGCCGTCCGCCTCTGCCACGATACTGGTCGTCGGATTTCGCTTGATAAATCGCTGGACGCCTTCCTTGGAATCATCAATACTGCGGATGGCAAATCCGTTGATCTGCATCCATAATTCATGTACTTCTGTAAAATCTTCCTCTGCCATGGTGCGCAGTTGTACCCCTTCCGGCAAATGAAAATCTTTATGCTGTCTCATTTTTTCTGTCAATCTTTTTCTCCTGCTCTGCTATCGCATATTTTATGGGAACATAGGAACCAGTTCCAATCCTTCCTGCTCTTTAAAGCCAAACAAAAGGTTCATATTCTGTACCGCCTGTCCTGCTGCACCCTTGACCAGATTATCCAGTGCCCCCATCAGTATCACACGGTGCGTTCTCGGATCCACTTTCAGACAGACATCCACAAAGTTAGATCCTTCTACCCACTTGGTCTCCGGTGTCATGCCTGCCTCTAAGACACGGACAAAGTATTCCTTATCATAGTATTTGTGATAAACATCCAGCAGCATATTCTCGGTCGGATAGTCTACATGTCCGTCCGGGTAAGTCACTTTATTTAAAGAAGCGTAAGCCGTCACCAGAATACCGCGGTTCATAGGAACCAGATGCGGTGTAAAGGAAATGGTCACGTCCTCGCCACAGGCGTAGCCCAACTGCTCCTCGATCTCCGGGGTATGACGGTGTGTTGCCACACCATAAGCCTTCATATTCTCATTGACTTCACAAAAAAGATTTGGCACCTTTGCCCCTCTGCCCGCGCCGGAAGTCCCGGACTTCGCA
>CAVGHS010000041.1:0-17470 GCA_963629085.1 bacterium | reverse complement strand
TGATAAAAACTGTCTTTGCAAAGTTCGACAACCGTCTTGGATGATGTTCGCCTCTGTCAGATATGAATGCAAAACGCATTAGAGATGCTTTGGACTTGCTTACAAGCAGGCAACTCGGGTACAGGGATGTACCCGAGAGGCGCAACCGCACACGGATGTTCGTTTGCGCCGGTTGCCACTGATTGTTGTAACCAACCGCCCAAGTCCCTAGCATCTCTTATAAGTGGCGCCCTGAATATCTGTCAGAGGCGGACACATCCTGACGGCAGTCGAAGCTGTGCAAGAGACACTTTATTAAAAGAAAAAGATTTCTCGAAGAGACTCACCCAACCTGCTCCAAAGTTTTCTCGTCCTGCCTCCTTGCCGCCTGCACTATGCTCCGATCTGTGTTATATAGACAAATGCCATAGGGACACTCCTCGTGGCAAAAGGAACGTCCCTGTGGTCCAATAGGGACACTCCTCGTGGCAAAAGGAACGTCCCTGTGGTCCACCCCTGTGGTCCACGGTCTGTCCGCCCTGTGCCTGCCTGCCCCGGCGACTACCATATTTAGTGTGTTTACAAAGGGGACATGCAATGATAAAATAAACTTTAGATTAAAGAAGGGACATGTATCATGGAAGAGATTAAGGTAGAAAATCAGGTAGACGAGATGTTGGAGGAGCCGAGTGGTGAAGATATGCTCCTTGCTCAGATTGATGCATTTCGAGATAAGGCAAAGCAATTACAGACCCTGATCAGTGCCAAAGAGCGCAAGGTCAAGGAATTAGAGGCTATGGTTCGTGCCAAGGAAGAACGCAACAACCAGTTGCAGGAAGAACTTGCCAAGAAGCAGGCAGAGGCTGACGGGATCGCCGCAGATGTAGAGACACAGGTAGATCGCATGATGCAGACACTGCGTGGCAGTGTAGATGACTTAGAACAGCGCATCCAGCAACAGGTGGCAGACAACCAGGAGAATGCCGCTGTGCAGACACAGGCAGTCAAGGATACCTTGGAGGATATGACATCCGGCTTGGATGCGATCAAGGGAGAGTTGTCTGAGAAGGTACACTCTGAAAATGTATTGCAATATCGCAATATTCAGGATCTCTTAAAGGAATTGGATAATCGCGAGGAAGCAGCCAAAAAGAGCGAGGAAGAGTTCTCTGTTGTCAAGAAGCGCATTACTTTAGTGACTGTTGTTTCTATTGTCAATGTCGTTGCCGTTGTGACACTGATCTTAGCAACCTTTGGCATTATTTAATATCATACATAGTATCAGTATTTTGACAGGATGGGGCTTCTTTTTAGGAGCCCTTTTTCTAAGGAGAGTATTATGGCAAAACAGGAAAGATGTGTTTGGGTCGTAGGACATAAGAATCCGGATACCGATTCCATATGTGCGGCTATTTCATATGCATATTTGAAAAATCAGACAGAGGATGGCAATTTTATCGCCAAAAGAGCAGGAAGCATCAACAACGAGACGCGTTATGTGCTGGAGCGTTTTGGGGTAAAAGAACCGGGACTGATCACGGATGTCGGTGCCCAGATCAAGGATATTGACTACCGACAGACAGAGGGGGTCAGCGGACATTTCTCTTTGAAAAAGGCATGGGAACTCATGCGATCTTTGGATGTTGTTACCCTGCCGGTCGTGGATGAAAGCAAGCGCCTGACCGGTCTGATCGTCAACGGAGATATTGCATATTCTTATATGGATGTCCTGGACAATCGTATTCTGGGACGCGCCAAGACCCAGTATCGCAATATTATAGAGACGATCAACGGTTGTATGGTGACAGGCAACGATCACGCCTATTTTACCAAGGGCAAGGTCGTCGTGGCATCCGGCAACCGGGAAACCATGCGGGATGAGATCGAGGATGATGATCTGGTCATTGTGGGCAATATCACGGCACGCCAACTGATCGCCATTGAGCAGAATGCAAGTTGTGTGATCATCTGTGGGGAGACCAAGGTCAATCCGGGAGTGGTTGAACGTGCGCAAAAAAAGGAATGTGTCCTGATCACGACACCATATGATTCCTTCACAACAGCGCGTCTGATCCATCAGAGTATGCCGATCCGCTATTTTATGACCAAGGAAAATCTCATTACTTTTGAGCCGGATGACTATGTGGATGATGTCAAGGAGATCATGTCAAAGATCCGTCACCGAGACTTCCCGATTTTGGATGAGCAACGTCATCTGGTCGGTATGATGTCGCGCAGAAATTTGCTTAATATGAAAAAGAAACAACTAATCCTTGTGGATCATAACGAAAAGACACAGGCGGTTGACGGGATCGAGCAGGCAGATATCTTGGAAATCATCGACCACCATAGATTAGGCAGTCTGGAGACCATTTCGCCGATCTTTTTCCGAAACCAGCCGCTGGGCTGTACGGCGACTATCATTTATCAGATGTATCAGGAAAAGGGCGTGGAGATCAATCCGCAGATCGCAGGACTACTTTGTTCGGCAATTCTTTCCGATACCCTGATGTTCCGTTCACCGACTTGCACGGTTATAGACAAGATGGCAGCAGAGCAGTTGGCGCAGATCGCAGATGTCAATGTGGAAGAACTGGCGACTGCCATGTTTGAAGCCGGATCCGATTTCAGTGCCAAGACGACGGAGGAAATCTTTTACCAGGATTTCAAGATCTTCGATTCCGATGATATTACCTTTGGTGTGGCACAGGTCAGCGCGGTCAGCCGCAGGCAGTTGAATTCCATCAAGCCGGAATTGCAGGCGTATCTGGAAAAGGTACTGGCAGAAAAGGGACTAAAGATGGTTTTTGTCATGCTGACAGATATTTTCCAAGAGGAGACAGAACTCATCTATGCCGGAGGTATGGCAAAGGGCGTGATTGAGCAGGCTTTTGGTGTATCAGAGGAAAATGGCGGCTTTATGCTTGCCAATGTTGTATCGCGTAAGAAACAGTTGATCCCGCCTATGATGCAGGCAATGCAGTCATAGGGGAAAGAGTAGGAGAAGAAATGGCAAAACAGTCTTGGAAACCGGGAAATATGGTCTATCCCTTGCCGGCAGTCATGGTGTCGGTGCGGGATCAGGCAGGGCAGGATAATATCATCACCGTGGCATGGACAGGAACCATCTGCACCAATCCGCCTATGGCGTATATTTCTGTACGACCGGAGCGGTATTCCTATCGTATGATAAAAGAGTCGGGCGAGTTTGTGATCAATCTGACGACCAAAGACCTGGCATGGGCGACCGATTTTTGTGGCGTGACCTCGGGACGGGACGTCGATAAATTTGCCAGGTGTCATCTGACAAAGGAAGCAGCAGATGAGGTCGCAGCACCACTTATTGCAGAGAGTCCGGTAAATATCGAGTGCAAGGTGCGCGAGATCAAAGAACTTGGCTCCCATCATATGTTTCTTGCAGATGTGGTGGCAGTCCATGCAGATGAAAAATATATGGATGAGACAGGCAGATTCTGTCTGGATCAGGCAGAACCGATCGCCTATTCCCATGGCACTTATTATAGTCTGGAAGAAAAGTTAGGGACATTTGGATATTCGGTAAAGAAGAAAAAGTAAAGACAAGCCGCAGGAATCATCCTGCGGCTTTTGATTTCAGTATAAAATTATTGGATCAAGGTATCCATAAGGCTCATATAGACATCTTCATGGCGGACTTTCCAGTTGTTACAGATGGTCTCTGCCTGCTCGCTGGTGGAAGCGTGCAGTGACAGGTCCAGCATGGTGTGTCCGTCCTGTGTGAATTTACAATGGACAATGTAACCGCCGCCGGTTGCAAGGTCATAGTTGGCGGTCAGTGCATTGTCTTTTTTGATCTCAAATTTGTGATTGGACAGATACTCGACCATATCCGCCTCGATGGCAGAACTGACCTTGTCACGCATCAGAGCCAGAGTCTGGCTTCCTTCTTCTGTCAGGGAGTACATGGTATTGTTGTGAGACTGGGAAAGACTCACAAGGTGGGCTTCCTCCAAGTCACTGATGACCTGTTGAATGGTAAAATAGTCTGTGTATTCTTTATCTAAAAAAAACTGAACGATCTGAGCGTTGCTCAGAGGAAAATCTACTTTAGAGAGAAGAAGCAGCACTGAAATTTTGTAGATCATATTAGGCTCGGCCATAAATTTCTCCTTTCTTTTTGCAGAGCCATAGGGACGTTCCTTTTGCCACATGGAGTGTCCCTAATGGCGTATGATTCTTTGGTTTTGTTGTAAGAAAACGATGCCAAAAGGGACACTCCATGTGGCAAAAGGAACGTCCCTATGGCAGTTTTATCTTACAATGTGATCCTTGACGGCTTGGGATACGACCTGTGCCACTCTTGGATCAAAGGCTTCCGGTAAAATGAAGTCCTCGTTTAACTGGTCCGGATCCACGAGGTTTGCCAGGGCATTTGCGGCAGCCAGTTTCATGTCTTCGGTGATCTGCGTCGCACGACCTTCCAGCGCACCCTTAAAGATACCCGGAAAAGCAACAACATTGTTGACCTGGTTTGGAAAATCACTGCGTCCGGTACCAACGACCTTGGCTCCGGCAGCCTTTGCCACATCCGGCATGATCTCCGGTGTAGGGTTTGCCATAGCAAAGATGATAGCGTCGCGGTTCATGGAAGCGACCATGTCCGCAGAAACAATATTTGGAGCGGAAACACCGACAAAGATATCAGCACCGACTAAGGCGTCCGCAAGAGATCCTTTTTTATTTTCCAAGTTGGTGACCTCAGTCATTTCCTTTTGCATCCAGTTCAGATTTGGATAATCCTTGCCGACGATACCCTCACGGTCACACATGGTCACATGTTTGAAACCATAGCGGAGCAACAACTTGGTAATGGCGATTCCGGCAGAACCGGCACCGTTTACAACGACCCGACAGTCCTCTTTTTCTTTGCTGACAACCTTAAGACCATTGATGATACCGGCAAGAACGACGATCGCCGTGCCGTGCTGGTCATCATGGAATACCGGGATGTTTAATTCTTTTTTCAGACGTTCCTCGATCTCAAAACATCTGGGCGCGGAAATGTCCTCTAAGTTGATACCGCCAAAGGTCGGTGCAATCGCCTTGACGGCGGCAACGATCTCGTCGGGATCCTGTGTTGACAGGCAGATAGGAAAAGCATTGATACCGCCAAACTCTTTGAAGAGGACACATTTGCCCTCCATAACAGGCATGGCAGCCTCCGGTCCGATATTGCCCAGACCAAGCACAGCACTGCCGTCAGAGACAACGGCAACGGTATTTGCCTTGAGGGTGTAAGTATATACGGCTTCCTTATCCTCTGCAATGATACGGCAAGGGGCTGCTACGCCCGGGGTATAAGCAATGGCAAGATCCTCACGGCTCTTGACCGGAGCCTTTGCACAGGTCTCGATCTTTCCATTCCATTGTTTGTGTAAAAAAACGGCTTTTTCGTCAATACTCATGATATTTTATCCTATCCTTCCTGTAAAATATGAATCCATTTGTTTCCTTATTATAGCATAAAGGGGTGTAATCTAAAATAGGGTATTCCCATTTTGCCGCAAATAAGATATACTATAGGCAATCGTGATGATCTAGGTCATTTCAGACAGGTTACCCATTGGATTAGAGATAAAGAAATGAATTTATCATAAATGAAGAAGTAGGACAAGGAGTAGGGCATGAGAGAAAAATACGAAAGTTTATCTGCCAGTGTATTGCGTGAACTTGCAAAGTCAAGAGGCATCAAGGGCACTTCGACCATGAAGAAGGCACAACTTGTAGAAGCCATGCTTGCACTCGACGAGAGCGAGGCAGAAAGCAAGAAGGCGGAAGAAGCCGCAAAGCCAAAGACCGTTGCTAAGGCGGAGCCGGAAAAAGTAGAAAAGGCAGAGCGCACGACCAGCGTACATCACAGCCGGAGCAGTGCAGAGGGCAGAAGAGAACATAGAAGCGAGCATCATGAAAATGCAAGGACAGAACATGGTGAGGAAAATGCCGAAGCGCCGGTATTGGAAGAGCCGAGAGACTGCGCCGGTATCTTAGAGATCATGCAGGATGGATTTGGATTTATCCGTAGTGATAATTACCTGCCGGGGGATAACGATGTTTATGTCGCACCATTGCAGATCCGCAAACTCAATTTAAAGACGGGCGATATTCTGGTAGGAAAGACCAGACGCAACAATCCGACGGACAAGTTTGGTGCCCTGGTACATTTGGAGACCATCAATGGATTTGCTCCGGAAGAAGCCGCAAAACGTAAGAATTTTGAAGATCTGACACCGATTTTTCCGAATGAGCGTATCCGTCTGGAACAGCCGGGATCTTCCGTTGCCATGCGTATCGTAGACCTAGTTTCCCCGATCGGTAAGGGACAGCGTGGTATGATCGTTTCCCAGCCAAAAGCCGGAAAGACAACTCTTTTAAAGGAGATCGCAAAGTCTGTAACGACTTCTTACCCGGACATGCATCTGATCATCTTATTGATCGATGAGCGCCCGGAGGAAGTAACGGATATCCGGGAAGCCATTCAGGGCAAAAATGTAGAAGTGATCTATTCTACTTTTGATGAATTGCCGGAACACCACAAGCGTGTATCTGAGATGGTCATGGAAAGAGCCAAGAGACTGGTGGAGCACAAACAGGATGTCATGATCCTGATGGATAGCATCACACGTCTGGCGCGTGCTTACAACCTGACGGTTCCACCAAGTGGACGTACTTTATCCGGTGGTCTGGATCCGGCGGCTTTGCATATGCCAAAGAAGTTCTTTGGTGCAGCCAGAAATATGCGAGAGGGCGGAAGTCTTACCATTCTTGCCACTGCACTTGTGGATACAGGAAGCAAGATGGACGATGTTGTATTCGAAGAGTTCAAGGGAACCGGTAACATGGAAGTGATCCTGGATCGTAAACTTTCTGAGAAACGCGTATTCCCTGCCATTGATATTGCAAAATCCGGCACCCGCCGTGATGATCTGCTTCTGGATAAGGAAGAACAGAATGCCATGGAGATCATGCGTCGTGGCTTAAACGGAATGCGTAAGGACGAAGCAGTGGAGAGCATCTTAAACATGTTTGCCCACACCAGAAACAACAAGGAATATATCGCTAAGGTACTCCGTAGCCGTATGTTTTAAAAATTCTTATAAAAAATGCGCATACATCTTGCAATCTGACAGACCCTATGCTACAATAATGGAGCTGTTTATCGGGATGTAAATAGTATCGTGTATGTCTTCGGACATAAAACATGCAATACAATAGATTATGTTTTTAGAGAGGTGTAAGTAATGAGACAAGGTATTCATCCAGATTATTATCAGGCTACTGTAACATGTAACTGTGGTAACACATTCGTAACAGGATCTACAAAGGAAGATATCCACGTAGAAATCTGTTCTAAGTGTCATCCTTTCTACACAGGACAGCAGAAGGCTACAAAGGCTCGTGGACGTATTGACAAGTTCAACAAGAAGTACGGTATTGAGCAGTAGGACACAGTCGCTTACAGGGGTCAGATCTTTCGGGTCTGACCCTATTCTTTTATGTCATGAGAAATGGCAAATAATATAGGGGATTTGCACATGAAATTTTCCGGTATTGGCGGTCAGGCGGTCATGGAAGGTGTGATGATGCGCAATGGCAATGATTATGCGGTTGCGGTCCGCTTAAATGACGGTTCGATCCATGTAGATAAAAAAAAGACAAAAGGGCAGGACAGCATCTGGTATAAGATTCCGATCATCCGGGGTATCTGTAGTTTTGTTTCTTCCCTTGTCATCGGTATGTCAACGCTGATGGATTCGGCATCCTACTTTGAGGAGGAAGAACCAAAGGTCTTGACAGAGGAAGAGAAGAAAAAGAAAGAAAAACAGGACAAGGCGGAAATGACGGGAACACTCTTGTTTTCCATTGTTCTGGCGCTGGTCATTTTTCTTTTGATTCCATATTATTTTTCCCGACTTGTGGGGAGATTTATCGAAGGGGCGACGCTCATGGCTTTGATCGAGGGCGTTTTCCGTATTCTGATCTTTGTGGTCTATGTAAAGGCAATCTCCTGCATGGAAGATATCAAGCGGGTCTTTATGTATCACGGAGCAGAGCACAAATGCATCAACTGTATTGAGCATGGTCTGCCGCTGACGGTGGAAAATGTGCGTAAGAGTTCGCGCCAGCACAAGCGCTGTGGAACAAGTTTCTTACTTTTTGTGCTCATCATCAGTGTGGTGGTATTTATGTTCATCCGCTTTGATTCGCCGGTCTTGCAACTGGTATGCCGCCTGCTCTTGATCCCTTTGATCGCCGGCGTTTCCTATGAGTTTATCCGTCTGGCGGGACGTAGTGAAAATCCTTTGGTGCAGATCCTCAGCAAGCCGGGCTTGTGGCTACAGAATCTGACGACCAGTGAGCCGGATGATGCCATGATCGAAGTGGGGATGGCATCGGTAGAAGCGGTCTTTGATTGGAAAAAGTTCCAGGAAGAAAATAAGGAGTACTTCGATGAAGTATAGAGAACTTTTAAGAGAGGGCATGGAACAACTGCAAAAAGCAGAGATCGCAGATGCGCAGATCGATGCAGAGTATCTCTTGGAATATGCTTCCGACATGAACCGGGCAGCCTATCTTATGTGTATGATGGATCCGGCACCGGAAGATGTGATAGCGCGTTATCGCGAACTTATCAAAAAGCGTGCGTCACATGAACCTTTACAGTATATCACCGGGAAACAGGAATTTATGGGATTGTCCTTTGCGGTGTCACCGGAGGTTCTGATCCCCAGACAGGATACCGAGTCTCTGGTGGAAGAGACTTTGTCTGTTCTGAAAGACGGCGATCAGATCCTGGATATGTGTACCGGGAGCGGTTGTATCTTGATCAGCCTTTTGCATGAAAAAAAGACCTGCAAGGGTATGGGTGTTGATGTGGCAGAGACATCTATTGCACTTGCCAGAGAAAATGCCGCACGCAATCAGGTGGAGGCTGAGTGGATCGTCAGTGATCTCTTTGCAGAAGTGACAGGTCAGTTTGATGTCATTGTTTCCAATCCGCCTTACATTGCGACGCAGGATCTGGAAGAACTCATGCCGGAGGTCATCTGCCATGAGCCAAAGCGGGCATTGGACGGGCATGAGGATGGCCTGTATTTTTATCGAAAGATCATTGCCCGGGCACCGCAGTATCTCAAGCCGGATGGCTGGCTTTTGTTTGAAATTGGCTACGATCAGGGAGAGAGTGTGCCAGCGCTTCTTACACAGGCAGGCTTTTGTGACATCGCCGTCATAAAAGATTATGCCGGTAATGATCGCGTTGTCCGCGCCCGCCTGCACGACTTGTAGCGGAAGCCTATGAGGAAACCTGTGAATGACGATATTGAAATAAAGGAGTGAACCATATGTTTGATAAATTAGACGACCTGATTCTTCGCTACGAAGAAGTCATGAACCTATTAAGTGAACCGGATGTTGCCAACGACACCAATCGTTTCCGCAATCTGATGAAGGAGCAGGCAAATCTGGCACCGATCGTAGAAGCCTATAAAGAATACAAGGCTTGCAAGGAGACCATTGACGATTCTCTTACCATGTTAGAAGAAGAATCCGATGAAGAAATGCGTGAAATGTTAAAAGAAGAACTTTCCACAGCCAGAAAGCGCATTGAAGAATTGGAGACCCAGTTGAAGATCCTGCTTTTGCCAAAGGATCCGAACGATGACAAGAACGTTATCGTGGAAATCCGTGCAGGTGCAGGTGGAGAGGAAGCGGCTCTTTTTGCAGCGGAGATGTATCGTCTCTATGTGCATTATGTGGAAAGCCGTGGCTGGAAGGTAGAACTTCTGGAGGCAGATGAGACCGGCATCGGCGGTATGAAGTCTGTCAACTTTATGGTCAAGGGTGACGGCGCTTATTCTGTGCTCAAGTATGAATCCGGGGTACATCGTGTGCAGCGTGTACCGGAGACCGAGTCACAGGGGCGTATCCAGACTTCGACCTGTTCGGTAGCAGTTATGCCGGAGGCAGAGGAAGTAGATGTTCAGATCGATGAAAAGGATATCCGTATTGATGTTATGAGAGCGTCCGGAAATGGTGGACAGTGTGTCAACACGACGGACTCTGCGGTGCGTCTGACCCATTACCCGACCGGAATTGTCATTTATTCCCAGACAGAGAAATCCCAGTTGCAGAATAAGGCAAAGGCTTTTGCCCTTTTGCGTGCCAAGTTATACGATCTGGAAATGCAGAAAAAACAGGATGCGGAAGCAGAGGAAAGACGAAGCCAGATCGGTACGGGAGATCGCTCCGAGAAGATCCGTACCTACAACTTCCCACAGGGTCGTGTGACAGACCACAGGATCAACCTAACCCTCTATAAGTTGGACAAGATCATGAACGGAGACATCCAGGAGATCATTGATGCCTGCATCGCAGCCGATCAGGCAAAGAAACTTGCAAAGATGAACGAGGATGCTTAAAACAGAATAAAGATAAAACGAGAAATAAGCGATCTTTGCCATATGGGTGGGATCGCTTTCTTAAACTTTTCTTAATTCACACGATATACTACAACACAAATGAAAAATTGTGTATAATGAAGATAACTTAATTTTTTACACAGGAAAGGAGCAGGCTCATGTGGGATAACAAAGTCTTGAAACAAAAAGCAAAGGAGCGTATGAAGGTCAACTACTGGAAGATGCTCTTGGTCGGACTTATCATTGCCTTGGTATCGGGAGGCACAGGAGCATCCTCCAGCGCCCGAAACTATGTCACAGGGGATAAGGAGACAACACAGTACCAGTACAATGAATATTATGATGGGGATGACGGCGTACTTTTTGACGGAGACCTAGCCTTCGGTCAGCCGGCTCTCGGTCTGGCAGTCGGTGGGATCGCTATCGGTATTGCTCTTATCATCGGAGCGATCGCGATCTGCCTGAGCATCTTTGTGTTGAACCCATTGCAGGTTGGCGCGCGTCGTTTCTTCTACCAGAATATCAATCAAAAAGCAGAACTCAAAGAATTGGGCTATGCCTTTGACCGCAATTACTTAAATAGCGTAAAGACCATGTTCCTGCGCGAACTCTATACTTTCTTATGGACATTGCTTTTCATTATTCCGGGTATTGTCAAGTCCTATGAGTACCGTATGGTGCCATACCTTCTGGCAGAGAACCCAAACATGAGCAGTTCTGAGGCTTTTGCTACCAGTAAGCGTATGATGGATGGCAACAAAATGGATGCTTTCTGGTTTGACCTTACCTTTATCGGATGGAATATCTTAGGTGCCATTACCTTTGGCATTGTCGATGTGTTCTGGGTCAATGGCTACTACAACCAGTCAGCCGCTATGCTTTATGATGCGATCAAGATCGGCGATCAGAACCGTAGAATGCAGCAGGATGCGACAGCAGATCAGGGATATGACCAGTACGAATAAAAAGGCGGGAAAACTATGTCACTACAGTTTGTGATAGGAAATGCGGGAAGCGGTAAGTCTACCTATCTTTACCAACA
The DNA here is from genome assembly GCA_963629085.1 of bacterium. Lineage (GTDB taxonomy): Bacteria > Bacillota > Clostridia > Lachnospirales > Lachnospiraceae > Pararoseburia. Next base: position 5,992 of record CAVGHS010000041.1, on the reverse strand, counting down.
TGTGATCGCAGAGGCGATCGAACATCCGCAAAAAAATTATCTGGTCATCGTGCCGGAACAGTTTACCATGCATACCCAGGAAGAACTTGTGGCTATGCATCCAAAGCATGCGATCATGAATATCGATGTTCTGAGTTTTGATCGTATGGCATATCGTATTTTTGATGAACTGGGGACGGATACCTTGGAGGTCTTAGAGGAGACCGGCAAGAACCTGCTCTTGCGCAAAGTAGCACAGGAGCAGGAAACAGAATTACATGCACTTGGAAAGAATATGAAACGGCCTGGGTATATTGCTCAGGTCAAGTCTTTAATATCAGAATTTTCCCAGTACAACATCACACCGGATGCCTTGGAAGAGATCATGCAGCGACCGGAATTTAGCCAAAGTTTCCGCTACAAGGGGGCAGATCTGGTCACCATGTATCGGGCATTTGAGGAAAAGATCGCAGGAACTTACATCACAACAGAGCAGATCCTGCAAAAGTTTTTAGATGTGGCGAAAGACTCCAAGATCCTGCGGGGATCGACCATTGTCTTTGACGGCTTTACGGGCTTTACACCGATCCAAAATCAGGTGGTGGAAATGCTGCTCCGCATTGCGGACAAGATCATGGTGACGATCACCTGTGACAGCACAGAAGAATTTTTTGGCAGGATCCAGGACGAGGAACTCTTTGCCATGAGCAAAAAGACCATGGCAAAACTCGTAGACCTTTGCAAGCAGACAGGCTGTCTATTGGAAGATCCTGTCTTACTGGATAATGCCCGGGAAAGACGTTTTGTCGCAGGCGGAAGATTGGCACATCTGGAGGCAAATCTTTTCCGCCCGTCGGCACATGCATGGGAGCAGGGAGCGTCATCAGAGGACGCCATTCGTATTGTCAGCCTGAAAAATCCAAGGCAGGAACTGGCATATGCTGCCAGTGAGATCACCAGGGCTGTCCGGCAGGAAGGACGCAGATATAAGGATTTTGCCATCGTGTGTGCAGATCTGGATACCTATCGCTACAGTGCTCCGGCAGTCATGGAACAATACCATTTACCGTATTTTCTAGACGTAAAGGCAGAGATCGTCTTTCATCCTATGATCGAGTTTATCTATGGTCTCTTTATGGTTTTGGAGGAGAATTTTTCCTATGAGAGTATCATGCGTCTGCTCCGTACCGGCATGACTGATCTGCCTGTGGATGAGATCGATCGTCTGGAAAATTATCTGCTGGCATCCGGCATACGCGGACGAAAAAAGTATAGCCAGCCCTTTACCATCATGCCAAGAGGCTATAGCCCGGAAGATCTGGTTGCCTTAAATGAGATCCGTCTGCGCCTTTTTGCCCCGATCGAGCACTTTGTCAAGATCGTATTTGACCAGGATGAGGGAAAAAAGACAGGAGACTGGCTGACCCCGGCAAAAACTGTATCGGTAGAGGCTCTTTCCTATGGACTTTATGAGTATCTGACTTTTTATCATGTGCAGGAAAAATTAGAAGAAAAGGCAGATGCCTATGAAGCCGCAGGACAGGTGGTAAAGAGTCAGGAATATCGGCAGATCTATGGCGAGTGTATGGATCTTCTGGACAAACTGGTTGCCATTTTGGGACAGGAAGACATGACAGTGAGCGAGTATCGGGAGATCTTATCCTCCGGTTTTGAATCGATTGCGGTCGGCATGATCCCGCCGGATAAGGACTGTGTCGTTATTGGGGATATGGAGCGTACCCGACTTTCGGACATCCATACCATGTATCTGATCGGGGCAAACGATGGTACCATTCCAAAAGCACTGGGCAATGGCGGTATTTTGTCCCAGTTGGATCGGGAACAACTGATGGCATTGGATGTGGAGGTCGCACCTTCTGACCGGCAAAAAGCCTTTATGCAGCGCTTTTATCTGTATTTTGTCATGACAAAGCCGTCTAGGGAACTGGTCGTGACTTATACCCGTGTGGACGGCGACAGCAAGGCAGTGCGCAGGTCTTACCTGATCCAGACCCTTTTACAACTATTCCCGGATATCCGGGTGGAAGAATTAGAAGAACTGCCGGCAAGAAACCGTATCCTGACGGCTGAGACCGCGCAGGACTATTATGTAGATCTTTTGCGTCAGTATGCGGAGGAGGGCAGGACAGAAGATGCCTTTTTGGCATGTCTGGCGTGGGAAGAAGCCGTAGATGCAGCAGGTTTCCGGCGCTTGCGGGATGCTGCCTTTTATGAGCACAAGGAGGAGCGGCTCTCCAAAGCCGCTCTGGATGCCCTTTATGGATCGTCCATCACAGAGAGCGTCAGCCGTCTGGAACAGTATGCCAGATGCGCCTATGCTTATTTTTTGCGCTATGGATTGGGGCTGCTTCCGCGCGCAGAACATGCCTTTGAAGCGGCAGACATGGGAAATCTCTATCACGAAGCCTTGGAGGAGTATTCCAAGCGCCTTTTAAAAAGAGAGGATGTCAACTGGTACACGATCAGTCAGGAAGAGAGCGATGCCCTTTTGGCAGAATCCATTGCCTATACTTATCAGACCATGGCTAAGACAGAGGTCTTGGAAGAAGGGCGCGACCGTTATATCTTACGACGCATGGAAAAGACCCTGCAACAGACGGTGCATGCCCTGACAGAGCAAGTGCGAAAGGGATCTTTTGTGCCGAGTGCATTTGAGGTGGATTTTCGGCAGGTATCCGATCTTGACGCCTTGCGTTTTCAACTGGACGAGATGCATACCATGCGTCTGCGCGGAAAAGTTGACCGCGTGGATCTTTATCAGGATGGGTCTTCTGTCTATGTCAAGATCGTAGACTACAAGTCCGGTGCCAAAGATATAGATTTTGCGCAATTATATCAGGGATTGCAGGTGCAGTTGGTTCTTTATATGGATGCGACGGCAGAGGGGCTAAAAGATGCATATCCGCAAAAGAAGATCAGTCCCGGTGCCATGTTTTATTACCATATCGACCGTCCACTTCTGAAGGCGGAAGAGCGGACAGCGCAGGAAAAAGAGCAAGCCCTTTTAAAAGAATTGCAGATGAAGGGCGTTGTCAATGCAGATCTGCATGTGATCGAGGCTTTGCATCATGGGCTGGAAGGGCGGTCGGATGTGATCCCGGCGGGGATCAATAAAGACGGATCTTTGTCTAAGACCTCAAGTGCGCTTTCCGAGGATGAGTTTGCACTGGTGTCCGCCTATGTCCGTATGCTGGTGCAAAAGACCGGCGAACAGATCGTGGACGGCAGGATCGATTGTGCGCCTTATCGCATGGGCAATGAGAATGGATGTAACTATTGCGAATATCATGGTATCTGTGGCTTTGATGCCCGGATGGATGGTTTTGCCTATCGCAGACTTCCGGACAAAATAGATCGGGAGGAGATTTTGGCGCGCATGGAGGAAGATCTACAAAAGGATCGCTATAGAGAAGAAAGAGCAGAAGGAGAGAAGTAAGGTGCCACAGTGGACAGACGACCAGCAACAGGTCATTGATAGCAGAGAAAAGAATATGTTGGTTTCTGCGGCAGCCGGTTCCGGTAAGACAGCAGTTTTGGTGGAGCGTATCATCCAGCGCATTCTGGATGAAGAGAAACCGATCGATGTAGACCGTATCGTAGTCGTGACCTTTACCAAGGCAGCGGCAGCGGAGATGCGTGAGAGGATCCTCTTGGCGATCAATGCCAAATTGGAAGAAGATCCCGGGAATGTGCATCTGATGCGACAGGCGACTTTGGTGCATAATGCCCAGATCACAACGATCGACAGTTTTTGTAATTATATCGTGCGCAATCATTTTCATGAGATCGATCTGGAACCGGATTATCGTATCGGGGATGAGGGAGAAATGCTGCTTATGCGAAGAAGCGTTATGGATGCTATGATGCAAAAAGAGTATGAGGCGGCAGAGCAGGAAGGGCAGGATGCCTTCTTCTATTCTTTTATGAATGCTTATGTCAGGGGCAATTCGGATCAGGCAGTGACGGATATGATCCTGCGCCTCTTTGATAAGGCACAGTCCTATCCATGGCCGAAAGAATGGCTGCAATCCCTGGTGGATGCTTACGAGATCCATGCGCCCGAGGATCTGCAGGACAGTGTATGGTTTGCTTTTCTGCTGGACAGACTACGCATACAGGTGGAGGAGGCAAAGGCTAAGACGGAGCGCCTGATCGATCTGTGCAGGCAGCCGGAGGGACCGATCTTTTATGAAAAGGGTTTGCAGCAGGATATCTTATTATATGAGGATATTTTAGCCTTTCAGGAGAAAAGGCGTTTTTACGAGGCTTTCCGGGAACTGAAATACGGTGCGATCGGTCGTAAGCCGCGCGGCTTTGACGGCGATGAAGTCCTTCTGAACCGGGTAAAGGATGGAAGGGATGCCATCAAAAAAAGCATGGAAAAGGCAAAGAGTGATTACGGTGCATTTTCATTGGAGGAGATTATCCGGCAGATGCAACAGTTACAACCCTTTGTCCGGGAATTGGTACGTCTGACTATTTGTTTTATGGATGATTTTGCCGCCTACAAGCGGAGCAAAAATGTCATGGATTTTAACGACATAGAACATTTTGCCTTGCAGATCCTAAAAGATCAAAAGACCAAGCAGACGACGGCGACCGCCAGAGAATTTCAGGCATACTACCGGGAGATCATGATCGACGAATATCAGGACAGCAACTATATTCAGGAAGAGATCTTAAGCAGTGTATCAAAGGAAGAGATCGGTGGGCATAATATGTTTATGGTGGGGGATGTCAAGCAGAGCATCTACAGTTTCCGACAGGCATGCCCGGAGATCTTTATGGATAAATACGAGAGATTCCACGGCAGGGAAGCGGGCAGTATTGCCATTGATCTGCACCAGAATTTCCGAAGCAGAAATGAAGTGCTGACCTTTACCAATGATGTCTTTTACCAACTCATGCATGCGGATATCGGCAATGTGGAATATGACGATCTGGCGGCACTCTATCCCGGTGCGACCTATCCCGGCATTTCGAAGCCGGAGGACTTCTTTACATCGGCAGATTGTGACACGGATTTTCGGGGCGAGATTCTGATCGCAGATCAGGATAGTGATCTGATGGAGGATGCGGGAATGGAAGACCGCGTTGCCTTTGAGGCAAAGATCATTGCAGATAAGATCAATGCTATGAAAAAGAAACAACTTGTCACGGATAAGGCGTCCGGTAGGCTTCGTCCTATGCGCTACCGCGATGTGGTCATCTTACTGCGCAGCCCCGGCAGCATGGCAGAGAGCATGATCGCTGTCTTAGAAGAAAACGGCATACCGGCTTTTGCGGAAAACAAGACGGGGTATTTTGATACGACTGAAGTACAGACGGTCTTAAACCTGCTCCGGATCATTGACAATCCAAGGCAGGATATTCCTTTTGCGGCAGTCCTGCATTCGGCAATGTTTTCTTTTTCCAGCGACCAGATCGCTTTGATCCGTATGACAGAACCGAAACTGTCCCTCTATGAAGCCATGCAGGCTTATGAGAAAGAGCATCCTCAGGAAAAAAAGGTGGGGGATTTTCTGCTCTTTTTAGAGGAAATGCGAGCCCAGGTAGCAGATACGCCCATCCATGCCTTTATCGAAATGCTTTTGCAAAAGACAGGCTATCTGACCTATGTAACGGCTATGCCGCGTGGAGAGAGCCGACGGGCAAATCTGGAAAAACTCATGGCACAGGCAGTTGTTTATGAGAATACCAGTTATAAAGGTCTCTTTCATTTCATAAACTATATCGGACAACTACAAAAGTACCAGGTGGATATGGGCGAGGCGGAACTCATCAGTGATAATGATGATGCCGTGGCAATTATGAGTATCCATAAAAGTAAGGGGCTGGAGTTCCCGATCGTCTTTGTTTCCGGTATGGGCAAGCAGTTCAATGAAACAGACCAAAAGGGTTCTATGATCCTGCACGGTGATCTGGGCGTGGGGGTGGATCTGGTCGACTATGAAGACCAGACGAAAACGACCCCGCTTTATAAACAGGTGGT
>CAVGHS010000040.1:0-18096 GCA_963629085.1 bacterium | reverse complement strand
ATGTATGCCTGCTCTGTATCAGCATCATAGGAGGCACAATTCCATATATCAAACGTTGCCGTATAAGTCGCACTTGCTCCCGGTTCCAACAGATCTGTCTTTACAAAAGCCACCAGTTGCGTTGCCGCTTTCTCGACACCGCCGGCATAATACGGCAGGCTGACATAGACCTGGATCACATCCTTACCGACACGGTCTCCACAGTTTGTCACTGTCGCTGACACCTGACAATCCCTTCCATTTTTGTCAAAGTTAATATCACTCCATGCAAATTCCGTATAGGAAAGTCCATAGCCAAACGGATACTGCACCGGAACTCCAAAAGTCTCAAAATAACGATAACCGACATAAATACCTTCCTCGTACTCCACAAAACTTGCTTTCTGATCCGCGTAGGTATAATCGCCAAAATTTGCAGTAGACGGGTGATCTGAGACATGATAGGCGATCGTGTCCTGTAGTTTTCCGGATGGATTGACCTGCCCTGCCAACATCTGTGCTACCGCTTCCATACCCGCTTCGCCCGGTGTCCATATGATGGCAGCCCCTTGGATTGACGGATAATCCTCTAAAAATCCCATCTCCATGATATTTGCTATATTGAATAAAACGATCACATGGTCAAAGGTGTTTGCTACGGTATCTACCAGACTGCTTTCGTCCGATGTCAACTGTAATTCTTCCAGCGCAAGGTCATCGCCTTCACTCCCGGATCTTCCGATCATAATGATCGCTGTATCGGCATATTCCCTTGCCTGGGTCATATCCAATTCGCTGACCGGCATTTCCTTGTGATTGCCGTTCTTTCCGTACCATGTCTGATAAGATTGATACAGGGTATCGTTATAAGTGATGCCTGCCGCAGATAAGGCATCATAAAATCCGATCATGGTATCGGACTTGATCGATCCGGAACCGGAACTTCCATAATATGGATCGATCGCCGCGCTTCCAAAGACATTGACTGCCTGCTCTGCTGCAAGTGGCAGTATCCCGTCTTCATTTTTCAAAAGAACGATTCCTTCTGCCTCTACCTGCTTTGCCACCTCTAAAGATTCCGCTACGGTCGCAGCATCAATGTTTCCTGTAGATGCTTCGACCAAAGATGTCCCCAACGTCGTCACTGTAAGAATGGCTGTCAATAGACCAGCCAGACATCTGCTTCCTATTCTTCTTTTCATAAAAACCTCTTAACTTTCTTTTACATTTCCATCTGCTCCTTGATCTCTTTTTCTGTACAAAGTCCCTGACAGGTCTTTGCCATTTTTTCTAATTCGTCTATCGTATGCCTTGCCAGTTCCGCCTTTACCGCAGCCAACATGGCAGCATTCATACTGAGTTTTCTGGCGCCCAGCCCGACCAGAAGTGCCGCGCCCTTGGGATTTCCAGCCATCTCTCCACAAACTGAAATCGGCTTGTTTGCCTTTTGAAAACTGTCAAAGACAAAGCCCAGAAGCCGGATCATCGCCGGTGAATAGGTCTGGTAATAAGGCTCCATTGCAGCATTCATGCGGTCTGCCGCACACACATACTGGGTCAGATCATTGGATCCGATACTGGCAAAATCCACTTCCTGCGCCACAAGATCTGCCTGCAAGGCCAGACTTGGGACTTCGACCATGACACCGATCTTGATCTTCGGGTCATATGCCATGCCCTCCTGATCCAAAGCAGACATGATCTGGCTGACCCAGGCTTTTGCCTTGCGGATATCCTCCACACTGCCTACCATAGGAAACATGATCTGCAGATTGCCATGGGCAGATGCCCTGAGTGCCGCCCGCATCTGTGTCTCGAAGAGTTCCCTATGTGAAAAGCACAAGCGTAACGCCCGTTCTCCCAAAAAGGGATTATCTTCTTTTGGCAAAGAAAAATACGGCAGGGTCTTATCCCCTCCAATATCCAGTGTCCGCAGGGTCACCGGCTTTCCCTTTGCCCCTTCTAAAATACGACGATAGACGCTAAATTGTTCTTCCTCCGTCGGCATATGGTCATTTTCCATATACAAAAATTCTGTCCGGAAAAGACCGATAAAGTCGTAGGCTTCCTCTGCCGTATCGTACGAATCCGATCCCACATTGATGCCCAGTGCGATCTCAACGCCATCCTTTGTGACTCCCGGACGAAGCAAATAGGTCTGCTCCTCCTCTATTTGTTTTTTCCACAACTGCCGCTTTTGTTCATACTGTTCTTTTTCTTCTTTGGAAAAATCCAACCATATCTGACCGGTCAGCCCGTCCAGGATCAGGTCTTGTCCGTCTTGAATCTGCGTCATGGCGTCCCCTGCTCCCAATATCGCCGGAAGCAAAAAACTTCTGGCTAAGATCGCACAGTGGGAGTTGGAACCACCCACTTCCGTTACCAGACCTTTGACATGGTCGCGATCCAGATTGGCAGTATCGCTTGGTAAAAGGTCATGTGCCACCAGGATCACATCCTCGGCAAAATGATCCAGCCTTCTTTCTTCTTTTCCCAGTAATATACGCAGGACTCTTGCCCTGACATCCAATAGGTCGGCTGCCCTGCCTGCGATCAAGGGATCTTCTACCTGTTTTAACAAATCGGCATACTGGTTGAATATTGTATCAACTGCATTTTCAGTCGTCATACAATCCTCTTTTATGGCATCTTCCGTCTCTTGAATCATTTCCTCATCTTCTAAGACTTCCTGATGCGCCCGGAAAATCTTTGCCTGGTCGGGATGTTCTTCTTCTAAAGCAGCATAAAGCGCCTGCAATTCCTCTTTTGCCTGCTTCCTTGCCAACTGAAATCTTCTGTCCTCGGCTTCGGTATCTTCCGATTTACAAGTTCTTTTGCTGATCGTCAGATCCAGTGGCTCATATCTATATGCTTTTGCGATCGCAATGCCTTTGGATACGGCATTCCCCCATAAAAACACCTGTCCTTCGCCCATAGTCACAGTCCCCTTATTCTCCAAATCCACTGGCAACCAAGGCAGCCAAAGCCTCGATCGCTTCTGCCTCATCCACGCCTTCTGCTGCTAGTTCCGCTTTTGTTCCCTGTCCGATCCCTTCTGCCAAAAGACGTACCACCGACTTTGCATTGACCGGTTCTCCGCCTTCTTTACAGATGGTGATCTTTGACTCATATTTCTTTGCCAGCATGACAAAATCCGATGCCGGTCTTGCGTGAAGTCCTGTCTTATTGATAAATTCCACTTGTTTTGTAACCATACTATCCACCCTCTTATTTCTATAAGTCCTCGCCATGGCTGGCAATACACTTCTGATACCAGTAAAAGGAATCCTTCTTTATACGTTTTCCGCTTCCTTTGCCCTCGTTATCCAGATCCACATAGATAAAACCATAACGCTTTTTCATCTCTCCGGTACTGGCACTGACCAGATCAATACAGCCCCACGGCGTATACCCGATCAGATCAACACCATCTTTCATGGCTTCCTTCATCTGCTCAATATGCGCTTTGAGATAGGCGATCCGGTAATCGTCATGGATACAGCCGTCCTCTGTCAACTGATCGACGGCTCCCAGACCATTTTCCACCAGCATGATCGGGATCCGATAACGGTCATAAATGGCATTCAACAGATAGCGCAGCCCCTTAGGATCAATGATCCAGCCCCATTCACTCGCCTGTAAATAAGGATTTTGCACGCCAAGCATCATATTACCGGCGGTCTTTTGTACCTCTTCATCCCGCGTCACACAGCGTGAGGTGTAATAACTGAAACTAAAGAAATCCACACATCCATTTTTTAAAGCCGCCGCATCTTCCGCCTGACTGACAATGGCAATTCCATTTTCCTTAAAAAAACGCTCCATATAGTAAGGATATTCCCCGCGGATGCAGACATCCCCGCAGAACCAGTTGCTTTTTTTCATCTGCCACTGTGCCTCTAACATATCATCCGGCGCACAGGTATAAGGATAGACCCCTGCCGCAGACAACATACAACCCACACGATTTTTCGGGTTGATCTCATGGGCTAAGGCTACCGCCTTTGCACTTGCCACAAACTGATGGTGAAGTGCCTGAAAACGCGCCTGCATCTCTTCACGCGTCTCCGGCGTCTGCATACGGCTGAGTCCAAACATATCCGCGCCATCCTCCGGCAGGATGCCTGCCCCCAGCAGTGTTCCAAAACGACTGACCAGCGTATTCATCTCATTAAAGGTCAGCCACAAGTCAACCTCCTCCTTATACTCTGTAAAAACCGTCTTACAGTAACGCAGGAAAAAATCTATGACTTTACGATTCTGCCAGCCGCCATAAGCCTGACACAGATGATACGGCATTTCATAATGGGAAAGCGTCACCAATGGCCGGATCCCCCATTTTTTACATTCACGAAATACCTCATGATAAAATTGCAGTCCTTGGGCATTTGCCTCTGTTTCATCCCCTTTTGGAAAAATGCGTGTCCAGGCAATCGATAATCGCAGCACCTGAAATCCCATCTGTCCAAATAAGGCAATATCTTCTTTGTAGTGATGATAAAAATCAATGGCGTTGTGGCTGGGATAAAAGGCATTCTCCCTTATGTCCCGGGTAAACCGCCGCGGAGACGTTTTTGTCCCCGCGGTGATATGATCTGCAATCGAATCTCCTTTATTTCCGGCCTTCCATGCGCCCTCTACCTGATTGGCAGCGATCGCACCGCCCCATAAAAAATCCGCATTCATTATGCTACCTCTTTTGCTTCCTGCTCCTTTGCGATCAGGTCACGCTCATATACCTTAAAGAATGGACGATATACGACCCAAGCCACGATAAAGGCGATGACCGGGATCAGGATATTGGTCCAGGACAGGGTACACAGATACGGCGATACGCCGACCGGTAAGGTCGCTGTGATCATGGTAAATGCCGGTTTGAAGAAGCCGACCATATAACCAAAGTAACAGATGATCATGGTAATGAGTGGGTTGATCACAAACGGAATGGCAAGTGTCGGATTGTACATGATCGGATAACCGAAGGTTGCCGGTTCATTGATATTAAAGATACCCGGTACAACTGCTGCCTTGCTGACTGCCTTGATCTGCTCTGATTTTGAGAAAAGTCCCATAACGCAAAGTGCCAAAGTGTTTCCCGTTCCGCCACAGCAGTTCATGATGCCAAATAAGGCAACCGGTACAAATACAAGTGCTTCGCCCTTAGATACATGCTCTGCATTGTTTGCTATGTACTCCATAAGTGGAGCCATGATAGCGATGTAAACAACCATAGTTCCATGAATACCAAAAGTCCAGAGGACATTTGCCACCAATACGACAATGATAATACCAGGTACACTGGTCAAAGCCCCGAGTGGTGCTGACAAGATATAAGAGATCGCGTATGGCAGAGAAATGGTCATGACATTTAAGCAGATACTTCCGATCGTATGCCAGATCGCGATGTTGATAACCAGTGGGATCAGGGATGCAAAGGTATCCTGTAAGAATTTCGGTACGGCATCCGGCATCTTGATCATCAGGTGATGCTTTTCACAGAAATGTGCCATCTTTACCGTGCAAAGTGAAATGATGATCGCCGTAAACATACCCACAGCACCCAGACAGGAATTGTCAATACCGGTAAAACTGCTACCGTCTGCCAGTTCCACCGTCTTGATCGGTCCTGCAACGATCAAAAAGATCAGCATGGCATTTAATGCGTTGGTCAGCGCCTGCATCTTAAGCGACTTAGCATAAGAATAAGCGATGGTAAATGCCATATACACAGAGATCAGCCCCATAGACAGATCATACGGCACCAATAAGATGCTATAGATCGCATCATCGGTCGTCCAAGCCCCAAAGAAAGTCGGGATGATCGCGATCAACTGGAAGATAGCGCCGATCAGGATGATCCCCATTGCCATCATCATACCGGCAGATACTGCTGCGATTGCTTTGTTTCCCGCACATTTTTCGCCTATGGATTTTACTTTTTGCATGAATTTGCTTTCATATAAATTACTCATATCCTTCTCCTTTTCCTTTCCCTAAAAACCCTTACCAGATATTACTGTGGATAGATCTCATCCACCTGTTTCATGATGTTTTCTACATTGCCGATGGCGTAATCGTAGGCTGCAATGACAGCGATCGGCATCTGCGTTACCTGCGCGATCTCATCTTTTTTGTAAGATACCTGCGGTCCTAACAAAATGACATCATAATTTTTGTAGGAATCCTCATATGCGGACATCCCCACAGCATCGATCTTGAGATCTATGCCTTTGTCCTCTGCATATTTTTCCATTTTCTTCATCAGAATTCCGGTTGACATGCCCCCAGCGCATATCAATAACACTTTCCTTTCCATATACCCCTCCTTATTTTTCCTTGTATAAAAGGATCATTTCTTTGATGAGATCCCCGGCAAGTGCGCTTCCCATCAAGTGATCCTGTGCATGGCAAAGCAGAATGCTGACGCTGTCTACTTGACCTTTTGCATCCATCTGCAAGAGTTTCCGGTGTGCCTCATGGGCTGTCTGTAAACTCTTTTCTGCGCTTTCCATCAGTTGATCCGCCTGGGTAAAATCCTTCTTTTTTGCAGCCTGTAAGGCTTCAAATGCCGCCGATCTGGCTGCCCCGGAATTGGCAATGATCAACATGGAAATCTCTTCCAATGTTTCTTGTAATTCCTCGCTCATAGTAACCTCCTTTGTTTTATATCTGATATATGATCATCAGCATATTTGCCACCTCGTCGTCGCTAAAGATGATGTGAAAAGCCTTTTCCATCGGTCTTAGCATCCGAAGCAGTTGCTGAAATTCTTTGTGATATTGATGCAGGATTGCCTTGCATTTTGGATTTTCCGGTGATGTCTCTCCCGATGCCAAACGCTCAATACAACAGGCGGTGTGAACCAGGAGTCCCATCTGCGCATCCTGCGTCATATGTTTTAATTTCTGATCGACCTCCTGTAAAAATCCTTCTACAAATGTCTCCACCTTTTTGATCTCCACATGGCTGAACTGCCCGGACAGATAGTTGAAAACTTCCCGGTGATCGACCTCATAATCCTTGGACTCTGTCTTGCGTAAAAGTTCCGGTAACCGCTCTTTGGGTGTCGTAAAGACCTCCGTGATCGAACAGAAGGGAATGCCATATAACTTAGGATCAAAAGTTCCCACCACACAAAGGATGGTTCCCCGTCGCATCAGATCACGAAAGGCTTCCTGTAATGCCTTGGGATCACTCATGGATAACGGAACGATCTGCACATCCTCCATGTGACCGTAGCGCTCAATATAGGTCTTTAACTCCTCCGCGCCACCCTTGCCCGTCGTACATAAAGTAATAAGATATTTTTCATGGCTGGTAGCAAAATCTCCCACACTTTTCATGGCATCCCGATAGACGGCATCCAGATTGGATGAGATCATTGCCTTTCTCGCCAGTTCAATCCCCATGGTCGTTACCGGTGCCGGGAAAAGACGGATCATAATACCGGTCTCCGCGGAGATCTCCTCTGCCAGTTTAGACACCAGATCACTGTCATAGACAATGAAAACACCCTGCTTCTGCTCAATTTCCAAAATACATTTTTTCAAAGACGCATAGATCTGTGCCTCGCTTTGACGGTGTGATACCTCAAAGGAAAAAATATGGTCATAGCCTGTGATCTCCCGGATCGTATGTACGATCGATGCTGCAATGTCCTTTCCATAAAAAGCATAGAGGATAACGGTCTGTCCCTTATCTGTCTGCTTGGGTGGTTCATAACACAGAAACATCGTGATCAAGATCACCTCATCTATGGTCAACTGCCTGCCATAAACCTCCTGTATTTCCTCTGCAAAGGCAAGACTCAGCATATATTCCTGCTTGTATCTGGTAACGACCTCCGATATCTCCAGACGATCCATGGGCTCTGTCGGCTTTGTACCATTCACTACATTTTTCATATGCAGACAAAGTCCAAAAAAGACGGTGTCATCAATCTTTTTATTTCTGCTGTTTTCCACTTTTGCCAGAAATCTTTCCACCATGTCGATCAAAGCCCCATCTACAATGAGTTCCAATTCTTTCCGGCTGCGGACTTCATGGATCAGTTTTTGCTGATATTTGCCAAAGGCTCTCTCTACCTCGGTACTGAGAAGCATCTTGATGTCCTCATCCTCGATGCCTTCCGACTCCAATTGCTTTGCCTTTTGCCGTAATTCCTTATAAATATTTTTTGTCTCTGTCTCACTGATACGCATCCGGCTGCCATCAAAGGTAAAGGTACTGTTTTCCGGGATCAGTCTTTCGATCTCTTCCCGCATCTGTCCAAACCGGGACATGCCCTGTCGGATGGTCGGCTCAAAATCACTGACATATAGCGTGATCCTGTCCTCATTTGCCAGTTCCCTCACATAGGCATTGGCACAGCCGATCTTGATATCCCGCTTCAACTGTTGAAAGTTCTCGGGGCATTCATACAAGAGCAGACAACGCATCAATTCTTCTTTCACGATCAATTCCCTGCCTACCCGCGAGGCTTCGGTCGAAAACAGTGTCCGTATCATTTCCATACGTTCTTCGATCGGTCGCTCCGTGATCCTCGGCATTGTAATAACGATCGGAAATTCACTCTGAAATTCCTCCTGCGCCGGCTGTGCATCCGGTGTGCAACTGGCGATCAAAAGCCCCTTTCTGCCGGGTTTTCCGCTATAGGATGCAATCTCCCGCAAAAGCCCGCCATCCAGATACTGCACATTATCCATGTATAAGATACCGCTCTCCGCGTCCTTTAACATGCCGCTCTGTCGCTCGCCCATGAGTTTTTCCCTGGCATCCTGTGCGCTGCCCTGATAGTCCCTGCAATTCATCTGTAAAAAGGGACTCTCCGATGAAAATATCTGCCTGGACAGACAATACTCGTAGATCAGATGTGCGAACTCTTTCTTGCCTGTCCCCTTTTCTCCCACGATCAGGATATTCAGACTCTTTCCCGGATATAAGACCGCCGCCTTTGCTAATTGGATGGGATGCTGTAAACTGCCATTCCATCCTGTCATCCTGCAAAAGCATTCTTCCTCATCTGTCCTTTTTGCACCTGCAATGGAATAAAGGACCGGTCTGCCATTGGATTTATGTATCCGTCCCTCTTCCACCAATGCATTCAAAAGACTACTGACATTGGTTCGCTGTAAGGATAGCGCCTGTGCGATATAAGTCGTCGACACACCTCCCTCTTGTTCTGCCGTATCATGCATCTGAATAAAGTCATAGATCTTTTCTTTGTTTGATTTCATAAGCGGATCTCCTCTGCTTCTTTCTTACTGTATATACAAGAAGAACTATACACTTTATACAATAAGAAATCTACCATGACCTGTTTTTATCGTCAAAGCGCTTAGTGTATGGTATTTTTCTTGTAATTTATATACATAAATATGGTATTTATGCATAAACACTTGTACTTTCTGCACATTTTCTTTCATCCCCACGCTTAGTGTATATGTTTTATACCATCAGATCCTTTAGTGTATAAAAAAACGGATACGTCTGGTCATCCAAACGTATCCGTCTCTTAATTTTTATTTTCTTTTCTATTTTCTTAATTTGATAACTTCTCTTAAGACCGTCAGCGCATTTTGCTGCAATTCTGCCTTGGTTAGTGCATATGGATGCTCCTTATTGACCAATGCATCCATAATGTCAGCAAGATCGCTCGGTCCGCCCGGCATAGTAATGTTGTTGCCGGCCTTGACACAGCCTGCCGCAGATCCTGTCGTATGTTTATTCTCACGATTCTCCGCGCCATTGCCCATGCCACCGGTCACAAACCAGTCGGTCATGACAATGCCCTCATGTCCCCATTCATCCCTGAGTGCATGGGTCTGGATATCCTTGCTGTTGCAGGTATGCTCTCCATTTACCAGATTATAGGATGACATGATTGCCTCCGGCTTTGCACTTCTGACGCAGATCTCAAATCCCTTGAGGTAGATCTCACGCAGGGCACGTTCGCTGACGACAGAGTTGGATAAGAAGCGGTTTGTCTCCTGGTTGTTGCAGGCAAAATGCTTGATGGTAACACCGCAGCCCGGATGTTTCTGCACGCCGCGTGTCACAGCCGCAGAAGTGCGTCCGCTGACGATCGGCTCCTCCGAATAATATTCAAAATTACGTCCGCAAAGTGGGGATCGCTGGATATTCTGTGCAGGTGCCAGCCACAGATGCACGCCAAACATTTCCATTTCCTGTCCGACCATATCGCCACAGATTTCTGCTACATCATCGTTCCAAGCCTGCGCTAAGGCTGTACCGATCGGGATCGCGATACAATACTGATAATTTTCCGGTGCATCAAGTTCTGCCTGTGATGGCTTTGGTGCCATAGCCGCCATCATCTTGAGTTCTTCCTCGCCCATAAATTCCATGAAGTTGGCAAAAGCATTGGCATTGCCCTTGATCTCGCCATCGACAACTTTGTAGGAAGTCGCAAGACGGAGTCCTGCCGGACCGTCTGCCATGTAGAGTCCGCCAACACCAAGATCTTCCAGACGGCTGGTTGATTCACCTGCGGCACCTGCCACATGGGATCCTGCTGCACCAATGATAGATTCTGCGCCTGCCCCTTCCGGCATATCTTTATAATTACCAATGGCAAGATAAGCAAGTTGCTCCTCGGAAAGTCCTGCCACAAATTCTTCTATGGTCTTTTTACCGGAGATGACCTCAGCGAAATCAAAGGTCTGCCCCGCTGGGATCTCCTCTGCCACTTCCGGATAAACATAGGTGATCGTCTCAAATTTATCTGCGGATAAGGAAATGTGTTTTGCTGCCTCTTTTGCTTCTTCCTCGCCATCTGTGTTGAAAGGCACTTTTTCCGGCACCGGATCCTCAAAGCCCCAGCCCGGACAGATATGCTTGGTCTTTTCCAAGACAGCCTTTGCATCCAGGTTCAGGATGCCTGCTACCTGTGTATCTCTGGAATGACTTCCCAGACGGATGACATAGTCTCCTGCCTCCATGACATAGGCACTGTCCTTCCCGCTAAAGGATGCCAGTGTCTTGGTAGCAAAAGTCACAGAAACTTCTGTGCTCTCTCCGGCTGCCACTTCCTGGGTCTTAGCGTAGCCGACCAGTTTCTGATACGGCTGGTCGAGTTCTCCTTCCGTCAGGCTGGCATAGACCTGTACCACTTCTTTTCCTGCGCATTTTCCTGTATTTGTCACCCGGGCTGTCACCGTGACTTGATTTTCATCTGCGACAATATCCTTTGCCTCAACAGCAAACGTCGTATAAGAAAGTCCGTAGCCAAACGGATAGGTCACTTCTTTTCCGATCGTATCAAAATAACGATACCCCACATAAATACCCTCACGATAGTAGGTATCATCCGGATTGCCAAAGCCCTCGGTCGATGGATAGTCTGCGATCGGCGCCCAGGTCATAGCCAGTTTACCGGACGGATAAGCCCTGCCCAGGATAAGGTCTGCCAACACATCGCCGGTCGGTGTTCCCAGTTGTCCAAGCAAAAGGATATTCTCTACGCTATTGACCGGGGTCAGGTCTACCATACCGCCAACATTTAAGACCAGCATGAACTTTTTATAATTCTTCTGTAAGGCTAAGATATCGCGGATCTCGGTCTCGGTCAGATTGATGTCGCCCTCTACGGTTGTACGATCAGCACCCTCACCGGAATTTCTTGCCAGGACATAAAGTGCAATATCCGCATGACTCTCCAACGAAAATTCATAGGCAGTTTCCGGCATGACCTTGCCCATGCAATACATGATGCCATTGACGCCTGCGGCTGCCGCTTCTGCCTTCATGTTTGCGATCCACTCTTTTCTGGCCTTGGTCATATGGTCTTCGTAGGCATCCAGCCAAGCCTTGCTCACGACTTCAAAGCCTGCAGTTTCCAAGCCCTGCTCTACCGTCGTAAAGGCTCTGACATTGACATCCCCGGATCCGGTGCCGCCCTTGATGGTTCTTCTGGCACCACTACCAAAGACCGCGATCTTTCCCGCCGCATCCAGCGGAAAATCTCCATTGCTCTTTAAGAGTACCGCACATTCCGGTGCCACCTCACGCACCTTGGCGATATGCTCTTTTTCAAATTCCTGCATACTTGCATCTGTAATATGTACCATATCTTTGCTCCTATCTCTGCACTTCTTTCGATTTCAAAAAGCGCAGTCTCTGCTATTTGTTACAACCATTTTAGCAGACACTGCACTTTTGACTTATTAAATTTTTACGCTTTTTTGTAACTTTTTCGCGATATTTCTACTGTGCCTCATGTTTTTTTGCAAGGTCAGCCTTGATCTGTGGCAATTCCTTATCCAACTTGTATGCAATACCAAGGAGCAAAAGTACAACCATCAATACCATAGGGACATAGTTGAAAAGTACCTGAATAGATGTCAGCGCGGATGCTGACTGGGTTGCAAGACTTCCGTCATATCCGGCAAGTCCCATGATAAGACCTACCATACCGGATGCAATACCACTTCCCAACTTAGAAGCAAAAGAGTTGACAGAGGCAAGCATACCTTCCACTCTGGTTCCGGTCTTCCACTCGCCATAATCCATAGTATCGATCAGATAGATAGAGATCATCATGGTAACCGGCAGGATGGCAACACCACCAATGACAGAGCCAAGTGTCAGGGTAACCAGATTCTTTCCACCAATAATACGGATGGCATAACCTGCAACACCTAAGACAGCGCCGGCACGAAGGATCGGAACGGTTCCAAACTTTCTTGACAGTACCGGGAAAATCAGCATAATGACCGGAGTCAACATACTGCCGATGGAAACCAGTGTTGCCAGACCGATATTTCCCATAATGTACTTAAAGTAATATGTATTCACGGCAGTACCGATATTGGTTGCCAACTGTACGACCAGTGTCATACCAGCTAAAATAAAGATGTATTTATTAGAGAATACACACTTAAGGCTCTCCTTGAGCGGGATCTGCTGTGCTTGTTCTTTCTGCTGGTCAGACGGCTGATTGTCGTCTACCACTTCCTTGACAAAGATAAAACGAAACATACCGATGATAGCACATGGAATGGCAAAGATCAGCGCCATGGTCGTCCAGCCTTCCTTGGTAGATCCCATACCTGCGATCAACTGTGGCAGAAGCATGCTGACTACGATAGAGAAAAGCATGATAATACCACCATTAAAGGACATAACCGATACACGGTTCTTCTCGCTACGGATACTTCTTGCCAGATATACGGCATCGCCTCCGTTCAAGAAGGTAGCACAGATTGAATTGATCAGCGTATAAAGGACAAATACAAAGATTGCCTTGCCTGTCATGCTCATCTCCGGTGCAGAGAAAAGAAGTACGGTGAGTCCCCATACAAAGACGATAAAGATCTCATATGGTCTTGCCTTGCCCCATTTGGTATGAGTGGCATCAATAATAAAGCCGACAAACAGATCTGTCACGCCATCAAAAATCTTGGATGCCAGAAGTAAGGTTCCGACCAGCGTTGCCCCCATGCCCAGCATGTCGGTACAATAGTAGGTCAGTTGCATGATAAGTAATACGTTGAGTGCCAGAGACAGTCCTCTGGATGTCCATGCCCACTTCAGATAACCCGGCAGGACTTCATTTTCGGCTGTCGTACTGGGATCTGCCCAGTTTGCTTGTTTCTTCATAAGTAAAACCCTCCTGTTTTTGATGCCCTTTGGCATCACTTCTTGTAAATATGATAGCCTTACTTACTTTTTCTTTCTGTTAAATATTCATGATTTCTTTTAAAATTTCATCAAATATTATGGAAAGTTTAACAAAAGAATGGTAGGATACGGTTAAGTCAAAGAAAAGGAAGAACGGTATTATGAAATCACAACAGACACTCAACGATTTATTTGAAACCCTGTATGCCGTCAACAACATCTGTTTCTGGCACTACACCAAAGATTGGGAATTACTGGAAACGAACTGCCCCTGGATCAACGAAGTCCGCAATTTCTTTTTTGATTCCAAGGACGAGGTCTTAAAAATGCGTGCAGACAGAGATGCCTTGCCCCTGCTCTACCCGGATCGTCTCTGCCTGACCTGGGCGATCCAGCCCTACATCCGGAAGGGACGATTAGATAGTTACTATGTCCTGGGACCATTTCTTACATCTCCGGTCTCAGAGATCAATTTCAAACGGCTTTTAGATGACTGGCATATGTCGATCTCCTCCCAGCATCGTATGATGGAAGTCCAAAAGGAAATTCCCGTCATCCCTTATGCCCTCTTTTTGCAAAGTGTGCGTATGCTTTACTATACCCTTTACCATCAAATACTGGGCAACCTGACTACAACCTCTTTTCCTACCCTCAGTCCCCTTGGTGCTGACAATTCTGCCCTACGATCTACGAAAAAGAATGGAAGCGCGGCACACGAGGTTGCCATTACCGAGCACAGTAGTTACGCTTTGGAATGTGCCATGCTAAAGCATGTGGAAAATGGAAATATCCACTACCAGGAGGAACTTGCCAATCTGGAACTCTCCGCCAACAATTATCTGGTCGGTCTCATGAGCCCGAATGATATCATCAGACAGGAAAAGGACGAGATCATTGTCTTTGTCGCCCTCATCACCCGCGCTGCCATCCGTGGCGGCATGAAACCGGATGAGGCATACTCCCTGAGCGATTACTTTATCCAGCAGATCGAATCCCCGGATTGCAACGGACTCAACCGCATTTTGGATATACATTTTCTTGCCTATGACACCTTTATCCGTCGTGTGCATGAGATCCAATCCAACGAAACCCATTATGCGCCTTTTATAGACGATTGCATCGCCCTGATCCACCGCAATATCTACGAAAAGATTTCCCTGGAGGATCTGGCAGAGGCCTTGGGATATTCTACCTACTATCTGTCCTCCCAGTTCAAAAAACAAACCGGACAGTCCGTAGGAGACTATATGACAAATCTGCGCATAGAAAAAGCCAAGGAAATGCTGGCATATAGCAACATTTCCCTGACTGATCTCAGTGCCAGATTACATTTTTCCACACCGTCTTATTTTTCATCTGTTTTTAAAAAACACACCGGGCTTACCCCGACAGCATATGTGCAAAGTCTTTCTAAGCCTGCTTCTTCATCGCAACCGTGATCTTAAAGAGATCACCGTCAATATCAATGGTCAGTTGTCCGTCCATGAGCGATGTCAGACTAGAGGCTATCGAAAGTCCTAAGCCATGCCCTTCCGTATTTCTGGACGCATCACCTCTGACAAAACGTTCCATCAACTCGTCACTGGTGATGTTGAGCGGATATTTGGAAATATTCTTAAAGATCATGCGCACCTGGTCGCCTGCATCTTCCACATTGACATAGACTCTGGTATGGTCTTGTGTGTATTTACAGATATTGCTCATGATGTTGTCAAAAACGCGCCACAGATGTCTGCCGTCCGCCATGATATTGGCAGGATTCTTTGCCTCATTGACCACGATCTCAATATCCTGTTTTTTCAATTTGTCCTGATACTCTCCGACCACCTGGGCGATCATGACCGCCGCATCACAGGCTTCCATATGCATCTCCACATTGCCGGTGGATGCCTTAGAGGCTTCTAAAAGATCCTCGATCAACTTCTTTAATCTTGCAGACTGTCGGTCTAAGACTTCTACATATTCTCTGACCTTTGGCTCCGATACCTCTTCCTTTTTGATCAGGTCAACATAATTGATAATGGATGTCAGCGGCGTTTTGATGTCATGCGATACATTGGTGATGAGTTCCGTCTTTAAGCGTTCACTCTTCATCTGTTCCGCTACGGCAATCGCGATCCCCTCACCTACATGATTGATATCTTCGCCGTGTTCTTTGAGCGGTGTGATCATATGATGGGTGTCGATCGGCTGGTCATAATTACCATTTGCCACACGCTTACCGCCATCTTTTAATTTCTTTGCCATGAGCACCAGATAGTAGATGACAAATGTTTCTACGATCTTATAAAGGAAGAAGAAGAAAAATCCTGCTCCCATCATACCGGAGGCTGCCAGTACAAACAGTTCCACCAGACCAAGGATCAGAAGCCCCACAGCAAGTCTGACGGAAAGGTTTACATTCTCCCGGATCATACGGTTTAAGTTCTTGATCGGGTCGATCAACCAATGGCGGACCAGTGCTACAAGATAATGCAAAAGCGTATGCTTCCAGAACTGCCCCGACTTGATACGGCTTGCCGTACTCATGCTAAAGGCAAGTGCTAAAAGCTGCCACAGACAAGCCACGATGATCGATAAGGTAATCATCTCCGCTTCCCCCAGAACACTTTCATAATATAAAGCTACGATGCCGAGATTGCCGACGACACCAAAGGAAACGCCAAGGACTGCCAGTGTAGCGTAGATGACATATGGCATGCGATCGACCAGTCGCAGATGAATCTCATCATCCTCCCTGCGATGTCCGGACATGGTCATCAAGAAAACAAAAGATATAATGAATAAGATAAGGGCGATCAAAAAGACCGGTAAGTATATCTTTTGCATTGTGCCCAGCAAACTTGCCAAAACATACGGGATCCAGAGGTAATCGCTCTGTCCATCCGCAAAGGTCACACTATCGGCTTCTTTTTGCAGACGGCTCAAAAGGGTTGGAATATTTTGCAGGTACACTGCACTCTGGACGCTCTGTCCATAATTTAACCTTCCAATGGCTGTCGTTGCCACCTCATCATAGCCCGGCTTTACCATTTCCATCTGCTCATCTGTCAGTGAAGTTGTTCCACTGGCTGCCTGAAAAGCCCGCGTCAGATCCGGTATGGTGTAGACACGATAGAATACATAGGTTCCTTCCGGCGGAATCTCCCCTTTTATGAGGGCATTTGCATCATCAGTGTAACTATCGCTCGTCTCGTCCGTCACGATATCATCTTCATCCATATTATAGCTATAATACTGAAGGACATCGCCATCGGCATTTTCGCTGAGGTAGAGTTCATTCTCCATGGAATCATTGGTATGACGATATACCACATCTGCCAACATACTTCTCCAGGAATCTATATTATAACTGTAACCATTCTCTGCACAGTAGACATTCTGGTATACCCCATTTGCCTCCTTATGATTGCCCTCCTGCAACCATTGGATTAGTTTCTCATTTCCATAGATAAAGGCATTCTGTCTGTCTACATGAAGAGATTCATCCTGACCGGTCACGTTAAAGGTGATCTGTTCGACCGCATAGGATAGAGAAGATCCCTCCAAAGCATCCCAGGAATCTCCATTATCTGCCTTGGCATTTTCCACCAGATAAGCCGTGTAATGGGAAAGCATCGTTTCCTGCATCTCTTCTGCCATGGCATCCGTGTGATTGCCATACCCGGAACGCATACTAATGCTGACGATCATCATAATACCGCCCAGGATCGTGGCTAAACCGGTCAAGGTGGCAGCCACAAGGGCTAGGATCTTAAATCCCATTCTTCCTTTCCAATTATTTTTCATATCATTATCCTCGCATTTCTTCCTATATTATTTCATACCGGCAGTCTGGCTTGCGGATCTTATTTGTCCTCCACCTTATAGCCTCTGCCCCACACAACTTTTACATATCTCGGTTCCGCCGGATCGTACTCCAATTTTTCACGCAAATGACGGATATGGACTGCTACGGTATTCTCCGTTCCGAAAGCATCCTCTTTCCAAACCTGCTCATAGATCTGGCCCGGAGAAAAGACCTTGCCCGGATTTTCCATCAAGAGATGCAAAATGTCATATTCCGTTCTGGTCAGATTGACCAGTTCTCCATCCAACGTCACTTCCTTTGCGCGATCGTTTAATACGATCGGTCCGATCGTGATGATGCCTTCATCACCGGATGCTGCGACATGATTGCCCCCCAGTTGCATATAGCGGCGCAACTGTGATTTGACCCTTGCCTGCAATTCTACCGGATTGAAAGGTTTTGTCACATAATCATCTGCTCCCACGTTGAGTCCCAGGACTTTATCCGTATCCTCACTTTTTGCCGTCAAAAGGATGATCGGCACATTGGAAGTCTCACGGATCTTTGCCATGGTCTGGATCCCATCCATCCGCGGCATCATGACATCCAGGAGCACCAGATGGATCTCGGTCGTCTCCAATACCTCTAGCGCCTCCATACCATCATATGCCGTATAGACCTGATA
>CAVGHS010000039.1:0-18627 GCA_963629085.1 bacterium | reverse complement strand
ACCAGATAGCCGCCACCGGATAACTGGATGTTCAGACACTTTGTCTTGTCAGAAGTATCTCCCAACTGCAACTGATTCTGCTTGGTATCTAATTGAAAGATAACGCCGTTGTAATTGATCTCGCCATCTTCTGCCAGATAATCATAAGGTGCATGTCCGCCGCTCATATCACGATTTGGCAACTGGATGGTATCTGCGAAACTGTCGTCTTGTCGCTTGGCGTTCTTTAAATTTTGAATGTTTTGCGTATTTCTGATGTCGGTAATTCCTATGTCCATACCTTCTCCTTTGTGCCGGTCACTAATACCACTAATGATTATATCGGCAGAAAAGGCGAAAAATGTAGTCTGTCCCCCACTTTAACCTGCAGTTACTACAACATTTTTCCCAGAAAAAGCAATTCCTAATTTCAGCACCTCATCCGTTCCCTCATGTATCATTTCGTCCGCATAATGTTTTGCATCAATCTGTACTAATGCCTTTTCCGAAAGACTTAGTAAATCACTTTCCGAAAGATCTCTTGCCCATTTCAGTTCCATGATAATGCCCGGATACTTTTTCTCTTTTGGGATCAGTCCGATGTCATAACGCCCTTCACCTGCTTCCCGATTGGAACGGATCTTGTATTGATTATCTAATAAAGCCATCAGTCCTAATAATAAGCCATGATAGAAACCCTCTGCCCCTGCATCATAGAAACTGATCGTTTTTTTCATGTATTCCATAATTGTGGTTTGCAGTTTCGCAATGTCATTTGCATACAGACTTTCTGCAATTTTATTTGCTGTAGACTGTGTAATAAGCCCCACCTGTAACAAATGTGAAAGAACCTCACCTTTATATACCGCCGCAATTTCCTTATTGGGAATCGAAATCTGGCACATAAACGCTCCGTCCGGTTGTAGTTCCTTTTTGACCGCCTTTAAATATCCGGCAACCATCAACAGACTGTAGACATTTGCCGGATCTTCCGTTAGTGAACGATAGACAACATTTTGATTGATGCATGCCAATACCGTTTCCCCTTGCAAAAGTGCATACAATCTTTCTGTAATATCGTCTGTGGCTTCCCGCAAAACATCTGCAAGGATCTCATTCTTTCCTGTATTTGCCCAATATGCCTGTGGTCTGCATCCCTTTGCAATATAATTGATGACCGACCATGGATTGTAGATTTCTGTATTACCAAACAGATAGCCGTCATACCATTCCTGTAACTCAGCCTTTTTTCCTGACACATCATAATATGACAGCATCCTGTCAACTTCACTTTCTGTAAAGCCAAAGAACCTATCATATTCCGGATCCATTACAGAATTGACCGTCAGATTATTGAGCCCGCTAAAGATACTCTCCTGCGCGATCCGCAAAATCCCTGTCAAAAATCCATAGGAAATATTTCTGTTGTCCTTAAAAGCCCCGGAGAAGAAATTACGCATAAAACCAACGATATCTTCATAGAAATCCTTTGCATATCCCTCTTGGATCGGAGTATCATATTCATCAATAATAATGATCGGGGCAATGCCATAATGCTTATGCAACATTCTGGAAAGATTTTCCAAGGCTGCGGTCAATTCCACACTTCCTGCTGTCCCCTGTAAAACTGACCGAAAATAATCACGTTCATATTCCTCTATCTTTTCACTTGTCAGAAGTTGGCTGTGCCTGCCAAACTCATCCTGTAAAAGTCCACGAATCTTATCCATCGTAGCATCCCACGAATCGAATTTGACATCTTTAAAGGTCAGAAAGATTACCGGATATTTTCCCTGATGCCTGATATAGTCTTCTCCTGCCTGCCAGATTTCCTTATCTCTGAAATAAAGGCTTGTATCCTCCTCTGATATTTCAAAGAAAACCCGAAGCATATCCATATTCAAGGTCTTTCCGAATCGCCTTGGTCTGGTAAACAGCGAGACAAGTGGCTTACGATCAATAAATTCTTTGATCAACATAGTCTTATCGACATAGTAATATTCTGCCTGCGCTCTTACATAATCAGAAATGCCAATAGGAAGTGGTTTCTTTCTGTCCGTTTTGTCGTGATTTTCTACTGTCGCTTCCCTTCGCCGCAAGTCCGCAGGCCGAACCACATCATTCGGAATCTGCCAACTTTTACCGATCTTTACAGCACCATCAATGCGCCCCTGTTTACATAAATTCGCTACGCTGCGCTCCGATATCTTCCATTCCTTAGCGATTTCCTTGCAGGTTTTCATAATCTTCACTCCGTCTCAGTCTCATATGACACTAGTTTATTTCCTTATACCGCAAATTATACCCCACTTTCCGCAATATAGCAATTTATTGTTTGCGGAATCAGTCTTATACTTTGCGAAATAGTCACCATAGTTTGCGGTTTGCGAGAAATAACACCATAATTGCAAAAAGAGGACAGCAATTCTCTTTGCCATCCTCTCATTCCACTTTGGAATATATTACACAACCAGATCCACATGGTTCATGGTGCCTACCTCACCACTGCTCTCGTGCAGATAGATACCTGTCTTTTTGATCTCGCCGTTTAATTTATTTTCATCATCCTTGAGCGAATACTGCGTATCAACATTGCCAAGGTAAATGGCACCCACATCGGCATCCTTTAAACTGATCAGCCTGTCATTGCCGTCCTCGTCCTTTGTCCAGATCTTTAATTTGGAAAAGATGGCATCATTTTCATCGATCCAGCCATTGCCATCCTCATCATAGGCTGCCAGGTCTTTAAAACCGTCTCCGCTCTTGGTACCAAAAAGTTCGGAACCGTCATTGATCTTGCCATCGCCGTTGCGATCCAGCGCCAGAAATCCGCTGCCCTTTCCCGCAAAAGAGATCTCCTCTTCCTTGCCGTCCGAATCCAGATCAAAGAAGAATTTCTGGTCGGACACGCTGCCAATATCGGTATCCAGATTGATCATAAGCGGATCTGTCTTGATGTAAGACTCCACTTCCAGACTGTTGATGCTGGCAGTAAAGGCGCGCGACATGGAAACTTCCATGTTAAAGTTGATGTCTCTGCCATCTTTGGTATGCACAATTCCTGTCGTCGCAAAAGTCGTGGACTCTGCCTCGGTATAAAAGCCGGAAGTCGCTGTTACCCTCTGCCAGACGGTACCGCTGCCCGTCGTTCCGATGACCGGAAGTTCTGCTCCCATATTGCCCTCGCTGCCATCCGCATTCTGGGAATTGCCACTATCCTGATTACGATAAAACGGCGAACGCAGGTCTAATACATCTCTGGAATCCGAAGTAGACAGACCGGAATCCAAAAGGCTCTTGCCTTGTCGCAAAAGTTCAAACATCCGCTTGATCATCTCCAGTTTGATCTTGTACTGGTCTGACATTTCCAAACGTCCACTTCCGTTGGTTCTGTTTGTACTCTTGGTTCGCTCCAACATTTCCTTGGCAGAACGTTCCTCATTTTCCTTACGCTTCTGTGCGGCTTCCTGTTCCTGCTGCTTTTTATATTCCAGCATACTGGTCCTGTAATCTGCCCCGTCCATTTCCTCGGATTTTGTAAAAATGGCACCTGCAAGATTTTTGGATGCTGCCGCCTCCATCGTCATAGACTGTTTGTAAGTAAATTTCGTTTCCTGATGGCTGGATGCCATCGCTACATTACTGCTTGCTATCCTCATAATGAAATCCCCCTGTTACGAGTCCTTAGTCACTGATTGCCTTATAACTCTCTTATCGGAGGAAATGCCGATTTCCTTTAATGTTTGCTATATATGAACAAAGTTATATAATATATAAGTTATCTATTTTACATAGCAGTTTTCCACCTGCTATACTAAAAATCAAGCATACATAAAGGGAGCACTACAAATGAAACGCATTGATTTTGAAAACGGAACCGTGACCGGCAATATCCTCGGAGCAGCACTTCCCATGCTGGTCGCCCAGATCTTAAATTTACTATATAACATCATAGACCGTATCTACATCGCCCGTATTCCCCATGTGGGAACGGCAGCCTTAGGTGCCGTTGGACTGTGTTTTCCACTGATCGTCATCATCACAGCCTTTGCCAATCTCTTTGGCAGTGGCGGTGCACCGCTCTTTTCCATACAAAGAGGGCAAAAAGAAAATGAGCGCGCCATAGGCATTATGAATACCTCTTTTTCCATGCTGTGCGCAAGCGCCCTGTTTTTGATGGTCATAGGACTTTTGTTTGCCCGTCCTCTTTTGCTTGTATTTGGTGCATCCACAGATGCCTTGGGCTATGCCTATCCTTATCTTATGATCTATATGATCGGTACCCTGCCTTCCATGATCGCGGTCGGCATGAATCCTTTTATCAATGCACAGGGCTATTCCACGGTCGGAATGCTCTCGGTTGCGATCGGTGCAGTCGCCAATCTGATCCTGGATCCCATCTTCATCTTTGCTCTGGGATTTGGCGTGCGCGGAGCAGCCATAGCGACCGTCATCTCCCAATGCTTTTCTGCCACTTTTGTCCTCTTTTTCCTCACAAAAAAGGCAGAACTGAAGGTCCGCTTTTTAAAAAAAGATGAAGTCCCTTCCAGTCTTTCCTATGCCAAAAATATCATCAGCCTCGGCACCGCCGGTTTTATCATGCAGTTGACCAACAGTCTGGTCACCATCTGCTGTAACAATGTCCTGTCCGTAACCGGTGGCGACATCTATATTTCCGTCATGACCATTGTATCCAGTGTGCGGCAATTGGTTGAAACCCCGATCTACGCCATAAATGAGGGGGCTTCGCCTATCGTCAGTTACAATTACGGTGCTAAGCGCCCGGCGCGTGTGCGAAAAGCCGGTCTGGTCATGAGTATCATAATCTTTGGCTACACGGCGATCATGTGGAGCATCATTATTTTACTGCCCCACACCCTGATCCAGGTCTTTACTTCCGATGCTTCTCTGGTAGCAGACAGTGTTCCTGCCCTAAAGCAGTATTTTGCCGCTTTTATCTTCATGGATCTGCAATATATCGGACAGACCATTTTTAAATCACTCAATAAAAAGAAGCAGGCGATTTTTTTCTCCCTGCTTCGTAAAGTATTTATTGTCGTGCCTCTGACTTACCTGATGCCATATGCCCTGCACATGGGAACCGATGGTGTATTCCTCGCAGAACCTGTCTCCAATGTCATCGGCGGAAGTCTTTGTTTTATTACCATGTTGTGTATGGTTTTACCTGAATTAAAACGTATGGAAAAACAAAAGGAAACTTTTTAAACTTCCTTTCCTGCCTGTTCCAGTTCCTGCATTGCCTGGGTATTGTTTGCCAGATCATCCCGATCGCTTGCACTGTAAGACTTTTCAAACAGCATATCCCACTCGAGGTAATTTCCGATACACTCAAACTGTTTGCGGATCAACTCGTACTGCACATTTTCCAGAGAATCTGCACCGATAACGATCAATCCTACTTTTTTCTCCTTCATCTGCGCACCACGGCAATAACACTTATCGATGATCAGTTTCATCTGTGCTGTCATGCCCCACCAATAGACCGGTGTCGCAAAAAGGATCATATCTGCTGCAACGATAGCATCCACGGTTGCATTCGTGTCATCTTTATCCACGCATCCCTTATAGCACTGGCAGGCTCCACAGCCTTTGCATGGGCTGATATGCAATTTGTCCGCCGCTATGATCTGGATCTCGTTCTTTTCTCCTGCTCCTCTAACAAACGCCTCGATCGCCGCTTCTGTATTTCCCTTTCTTGCACTTCCCTTGATGATTACAATTTTCATGATTTGTCCCTCCATGTCCTAATACTTATTTAGATGATTATAGCATGAGATGGGATTTTCTAAATATGTAAAACGCATTGCGTTATAACGGAAATCCGTTATAATAAAGAAAAGGTGATAATTATGAATGAGAACTTTAAAAAGTATGTCAAAAAAACAAAGAAGAGTATCTACAAGATCAGCAAGGAAACCGGCATTCCTTACACAACACTAAATGAACTGATGAACGATAAAAGTCATATCAATCAGATCACATCAGAAACAAGTTGCAAACTTTGTCTGTACTTTGATTGCTCACCGCAAGATCTCTTAGACACTTTTCCGCTACTGCAAAATTCCAGTGGCAAATATCTGGGATTGCATTACAAGTGGCATCAGACCAAGGATTGCATAGAATTTCATATTGAGGACAATAATGAAGATATTATACTGACAAAATTAAAAATGATGGTTCCTAATAAATATCATTATTATCAACATGAAATTCCGGAATTACTGATTGAAAGCTATCTGAATGACAAAAAAGAATGGGAGGCATTGCCATAATCATTCCCCAATATACTTCATATATAAAAGAGGGTATGGACCACCTTCCTCGTCATAATCCGTCCTTTTATATGTTACAAAACCCATATGCTCGTAGAAACCTACAGTCTGTGGGTTTTGTTCATTGACCGTAACTTCACGGATTCCATAATGCTCTATCCCATATGAAAGCAGACGCTTTCCATGTCCTCTTTTATATTGCACACTGCAACTATCATCGCTTCGCTTTCTTCAACGACACAATTCCCACGATCAGCAGGATCGGGAAGATAATGCCTGCCAGGATCCCCCTTTTCAGGTTGTCCGAAGCCACACCTGTGACAAAACCAACGAGTGTCGGACCACCGGAACAGCCCACATCTCCCGCCAGCGCCAGTAAGGCAAACATGGCTGTGCCGCCATTGCGTAGTGCCGCAGATGCCTTGCTGAAGGTTCCCGGCCACATGATACCAACGGACAGACCGCACAGTGAACATCCGATCAAGGAAAACAAAGGTGATGGCGAAAGCGAAATGCACAGATAGGAAATAATACACAGCAGACTGCTCGCCTGCATAAATTTATCCAGATCGATCCTATCGCCAAATTTACCATAAAAGGCTCTGGCACTGCCCATTAAGATGGCAAACGCCATCGGCCCTGCCAGGTCTCCAATCGTCTTGCTCACGCCCAAGCCTTGCTCTGCAAAGGTGGATGCCCATTGGCTGACCGCCTGCTCACTGGCACCGGCACACATCATCATGAGCATTAAAATCCAGAAAATGCGATTCTTACACAGTTCCCGCAAAGACATTCCCGTTTCGCCTTCCTCTACCAACGGAGCGATCGGCACCTTACAAAACAGGATGCCGTTAAAGATCGGGATAATACCCCATAAGAGTGCCAAAATCTTCCAATTTTCTATGCCAAAAAACCGGAAGAAAAGTGTGGAAAGCAATACCACGCCAACATGCCCCCAACAATAAAAGGAGTGCAGAAGACTCATTGCTTTTTCCTTATTTTCACTCGGACAGGACTCCATGATAGGACTGATCAGAACCTCGATCAGACCGCCACCGATCGCATAAATAACGACTGCGATCAGAAGCCCGGCAAAAGCATTCGGCAAAAGATCCGGCAGTACGACCAGTCCCGCCAGTCCCAGGGCGGCAAAAGCATGCGCCAGTACGATGGAAACCCGATAGCCGATCTTATCTACAAATTTTGCCGATAAGAGATCGACCAGCAACTGGATCCCGAAATTAAAAGTGATCAACATAGTGATCTGACTGAGGGGTATCCCGTAAGAACTCTCAAAGGTTAAAAACAATAGGGGAACGAAGTTATTTACGATCGCCTGCACGATATATCCCACAAAGCAGGCATACATGGTATTTTGATATTTGTCTTTCATATGTATATTTCTCCCTGTATTGCAATTTTATCTTTTCGCTATAAACGCATTTCCCTCATACTAACAGTGCGCCATTTATTTTTCAACCCCTTTTGACATTTCAAAAAAATTATGTTACCTTTAGTTAGTAATAACTAACCACTAGGAATGAATAAGGAGACGGTCTTGATGACACCGGAAGAATATAAGAAACTTTCTATCAAAGAATTTACAGAGGCTGCCAAGATTTACGACAGCGGGCACGCCGGTATATACGAAATGTGCAAGGATGATTATCCGCCAATCCTGGCAGAACTGGAAAAGGAGCCCTTTGTAGATGTCCTCGACTGTGGCTGCGGCACCGGTCCCATGCTCGAACTGCTCCATGAAAAATACCCGGACAAACACTATGTCGGACTCGATCTTACACCTGAGATGATCCATGTTGCACAGGCAAAGAATCTGTCCAACACAGAATTTCTGGTCGGTGACAGTGAAAATCTGCCTTTTGCAGAAGATTCTTTTGATGCCATCATTTGTGCCAACAGTTTTCACCATTATCCCAACCCACAGGATTTCTTCAACAGTGCTTACCGTGTCCTGCGAAAGGGCGGTCGCCTGATCCTGCGCGACTATACATCCTCCGATTTCGTGGTCTGGCTCATGAACCATTTCGAAATGCCTTTGGCAAATCTGTGCGGACATGGTGACGTCAAGATCCAAAAAGCATCTGCTTTTATCGCCATGGCTGAAAATGCCGGTTTTACTGTGCTTACCATGGAAAAACAAAAAGGCTTCCGCGCCCACTTAGTCGCGCGCAAATAAGTTGATTTCCATACAGATAAATTACAGGGGCAATTCCAGATATTTTCTGCCTGTCTCGTATGCTGCCCCCAGTTTTTCATAAAAGGCGAGCGATTGCGTGTTCCAATCCAGGCAGGACCACTCCATCCGGCTATAGCCTTCCGCTTTTGCTCGTTTTGCGATCGCGTCAAAGAAGTATCTGCCAAAGCCATGTTTGCGGTATTCTTCTTTGATATAAAGATCCTCTAAATGCACGCCGCCGTATGCAGAAAAAGAGCCAAAGACCGGATAATAAATGGCATAGCCGATGACCTTTTTCTCATATTCCAAGAGCAGGATCGTCGCGATCTTTCGCTCAAAGAGCCAGTAAGACAGGGCTTCCTGCGTCCCCGTCATATCCTCTGGGCGCTTTTCATATTTTGCCATCTCCCGGATCAGTTCCTGCACCAGAGCAATCTCATCCGCCCGTGCTTCCCGAATTGTCAATTTGTCGTTCATGTTAATTTTCCCTTCCGCGGATCTTATATTATAGCCCCTTTAGATCAAGTTTATATACTGTGTTTTCCAACGAACGATCCTCCAAAAACATGATCATATAAATTGGCATATATATTCTTTTTTCGACGACTTCCACATTTCCCTCGGAAAAAATATATGCTTCCTCAATTCCATACTCCGGATTACTTAACACATTATTTAACGCAGAATGTCTTTTATAATCTTTTCCGGATTTGATCTCAAGCGGAACAACTTTCCCAGAGAGTTCCAGCACAAAATCCAATTCTCCCTGTTTTTTGCTGTTAAAATAATATAATTTGTGTCCTTTACTCAGAAGTTCCTGTGCTACGACATTTTCAAAAAGAGCACCATTGTTGATACCTTTTTCTTTATTTAGCAGGGCTATCTTTACTTCATTAGAATAATGACTTGTAAGCAATCCCACATCTGATAAGAATAATTTGAACAAATTTCGGTTTTCGCTGATGATAAGCGGTACCCGCGGTTCACTGACATTGTAAACAGGAATGGCAACACCTGCATCCTTTAGCCATAAAAAGTCATTTTCTGTTCGGTCATAACTAAGCCCTTTTCCAATCTTTGTAAATTGAAAACGCTTTGTTTTTTGATCCAGTTGCCCCGGCATAGCATCATATATTTCCCGAAGTTTTAATTTATACTTTTCTTCATATTTTGAAAAATCAGTCTTATATAAACGACTTATCTTTTCATGGATCTGTGCCACCTCTGCCAGATCATTGGTCTTCATATATGTGTCTACTGCTTCTGGCATTCCACCTACAATTAAGTATAAATAGAAAACATCCAGCATTTTCTTATGCACAAACGCGTCGACCGGCTGTCTCTTCTGAAATCTATTTTTTAACACATCAAATGTGTCCTGGTGAATCCCAACTGCCTGCGCAAATTCCATAAAACTGAGCGGATACATATCACAAATCCTCAAATATCCAACAGGTGCCGAACGCAGATCACGAAGTTCTACACCCAAAAGAGAACCACTCATGATATATCGATAACTCCCATCTTCCACTAAAAATTTGATCTTTGTGACAATATCTTTATATTCCTGGACCTCATCCAAAAAAATAATTGTATTACCCTTTTCCAGTGATTTCTCAGAAACCAGACTTAACCGCATCAACAATTCTTTTGTATCTCGCGCTCCTGAAAATAACTCTATCAACTCCGGGCGCTCTATAAAATTGAGTTCTATATAGGAAGCATTACTTTCCTGTAAGCATTGGCGTATCAGATATGTTTTTCCAATCTGTCTTGCCCCTGTGAGCAAAAATGCATCTTTTCCAGATAAAATCCAATCTGTTACCATCTTTTTCGCCTGTCGGATAATCATAAAATCACCTCTTCAAGTATATTGTGTTATTTTTCCAACCCAATTATACCGTCAAAATGTTAATTTTCCAACCTCTTTTTGTGCTAAAATGCTATTTTTCCAACCTTACAGTTCTGCTTCCTTAAACCTTTTCATCATTTCATTGGTCAGGCTGAACTCGCCCGGCTGCAAGACAATATCCTCTCTTTGCACCCACTCCGCGTACTTTAATTCCTCCGGATCCATGGTAATGCTATCGTCTCCATCCACATCACAGTAAAAGCCGAGCAAGATGTCATTGGCAGTTCCCCAGGGCTGTGACTTGTAATAGCGGATATTTTTGACCCGGATGCCTGCTTCCTCCATCACTTCTCTTTGCACGGTCTCTTCCATAGTCTCACCTATCTCCGTAAAGCCCGCGATCAGGGCATTGTAACGAAAGCCGGTGCGGTAGCGGGTGATGAGCAGTTTGTCCCCATTGGTCACCCCTACGATCACCGCCGGCATAATGCGCGGATAGGCAGTATAGTGGCAAGCAGGACAGACCATGGCTCTCTCTGTTTCTGAGTGCACCATTTCATGTCCACATCTTCCGCAGAATCTCGTGTCCCCATACCAGTCTGCCAGATGCTTCCCCGTCACTGCTGCAAAAAGTGACTCCGCCGGTCCTATCCCTTCCTTTCGCAGACTCTTTTCGCCGACATAAGCATAGCCCTTTGGCAACTCTTTTTCCTCCAAGAGACGATCACACAAAAAATATCTTGTATCATCTATGGAAAAAAGATAGCGGCTGTCTGCCACATACGCCTCGGACAGATCCTTGATTCTCGGGAATCTCAACTCGTTTTCTTCAAAACCAGTCTCCTCCACTAGGATCCTGCCATTTACGATACAAAGCAGGATGTCTTCCCCTTTTGCCTGCATCTTCGGATCATAATGATTATTCAGTTTGTGTGGGTAAATATCCTGTATCATAATTTCTCCCATTTATACTATTTTAAATACCTGCAAGAGCAAAAGCCATGCCAGACCATAGTAAGTCACCACTGCTACCAGATCGTTTACCGTCGTGATGAGCGGACCGGATGCCACCGCCGGATCCACTTTGATCTTGTGGAAAAGGATTGGCACCAGCGTTCCCACCAGACTGGAAATGACGATCGCCACCAGCAGCGCTATGCCGACGCAGCCTGAAATGAGCAGGGCCGTGGCAAAAGGATAGCCCTTAAACCATGTGATATAAAGTCCCAGACAAAGCAGCGCCATGATCCCCAGCAAAGCCCCGTTGCAAAATCCGACCTTCATCTCCTTAGCGATCAAGCGGATCTTATCCTTGCCGCCTAACTGTTCATCCATCAAAACACGGATCGTAACGGCAAGCGACTGGGTTCCAACATTTCCCGCCATGTCTAAAATCAGGGATTGGAAACAGATCACGACCGGCAAAACGGCGACCACACCCTCAAAGGCTCCAACGACTGTGGACACGCCCATACCAAGAAATAAGAGAATAATAAGCCAAGGCAGGCGCTTTTTGATACTCTCTTTGGTGCTTTCGTTTAAATCTTCTTCCGCGGACAGACCGGCAAGTTTTGCATAGTCCTCGCCCAAGGCATCATCCACAGCCTCGACCACATCCTGAGCGGTGATGATACCAATGATCTTTTTATCCTTATTTAAAACAGGCAGAGAATCTTCGGCATAGTTCTTGATCTTTTCGATGGTGTCAGAAATTTTTTCATGGTCGAGCAGATATGGATAGGCATAACTGATCAGTGATTCCAGCGCTACATTTTCCCGCGCCACGATTAGGTCTTTGAGATCGATCGCTCCGCAAAAACGTCCCCGGTCATCCACGACATAGAGCGTGGTGATATTATCATTTTCTCCTGCCTGCTGCACCAGTTCGTGCATCGCCTGACGGATGGTAAGATCCTGTTTGATGCGGA
This sequence comes from bacterium, assembly GCA_963629085.1. Lineage (GTDB taxonomy): Bacteria > Bacillota > Clostridia > Lachnospirales > Lachnospiraceae > Pararoseburia. The sequence continues at coordinate 6,378 of CAVGHS010000039.1, read as the reverse complement.
TGTAATTGGTCGTGATCAGGCTTCCGATCTCGTCCTCATCATAGGAATTGATGAGCAGGATATCCATTTTCTTCTCATCATCCAGCATAGGACGCAGTTTGACTTTGACGCTTTCATCAATATTATCCCACAGATCGACGGCATCATCCGCCTCCATCTCATTGATGATCTCCGCCAATTTATCAATGCCGATCTCCTCGATACAAGGTGCCGGATCATCCAGATAGGAAATGATCTCCGCAAGCCACTTGGCATCCAATCCACTATATAAAAGATTGCGCTCAGACCGGTTTAAAAATTTGAAACTCTGTGCAATATCGTTGTCATGGTAGGCTCGGAGTTGTTCCCGCATTTCCTCCATGGACTTTGACACCCGGATCATGACAACGATCTCTTTTTCAAAAGTTGGTTCTTTTAATACTTCTTTTCTCATCATAAGCCTCCTTCTTCCCCTAAAAAAGGGCATAAAAAATCCATCGTAACATTAACGTTACACAAAACTAAGTTGTGAATCCGTTCTGACGATGGATAAAGGCTTATCTATTCTAAAAAATGACACACCTATAGACACTTGAAATAGGATCCAAGTCTATATCCATCATCATATATCCTTGAACTTCGACTATCACAACTGTCCATACGATTCGCCTCCTTTTGGTAAACTTTTTACGCGGTGATTATAGCACCATCTCCCATCCTATGCAAGCCTCTTTTACTTCTTTTTGCTCCATAGCGTGCATTCAGCCAGTCCCTGATCTGCTCACAATATTCTTTCAGATCACTTAACTGCATATGTTCTGTCATCACTTCTGTCAAACCAGTTGACGACCACAAGAAAAAGGGCTGATTGCAGGTATGCTATCTTAAACGATTCCATCCGGCAATGATAAAAAGCAGGGCAAAAAATGGCGCCATTGCGGCTTGTATTACAAGCATATATGCACTTAGCCTTCCTGATGTTCAAAGTCCAGATCCATATATTGGACTTTCACCTGCATATCCTTCCGATAGGCTTCCCCAAGTGTTTTCAAGATGATCGCGACATTTTCCTCTGCAGAGTTGAGCAGTATGGCAGTCTGCGTCGTCTCCGGATCTAATGATAGCAATTTGGCAAAGCGGTATTTTGCACTGTTGCCCACACAAAAATCCAGTTTTCCTGCCGCAACCCGATGCAGTTTTTCCATAGAAGTATAAAGATCACTTTCTCCTGTCTTTTGCATCGCACGGTCATGGATCTCCTCCCATATGGCAAGCCTGTTTTTCTGGGCATGTTTCCGATCGATCATCTGCATATGGAATAAAAGGGCTTCGGAAAATGGCATACAGATACCCGCCTGCCGGTTGATAAATGCCTTATAAAGGCAGAGCGGTTCTCCCAAAACAAACGTCTTTTTATCCGCCTGCTCCTCATATGCCCTTTTTTCTGCCACCACCATATCCTCATAGATTTCTTTATAATCTTCCCTTTTGATAATGTCTTCTATATAAAAAGTCTTGAGGTTGATCCGATAGCCTCTCTTTTGCAGTTCCTGCTGGCAAAGAAGCGCATACTGACCAAAGACTTCGCTTCCCTCATCAATCGGAAAATACAGGTCGTAGATCTTGTCTTTCGACACCGTATGTAAAAGTTCCTCCAGCATGACAAGATGCGAGTAATATTCCTTGTTCATGGCATAATTAAAAGCATGGTGTTCCTTCAAAGGCGCCACTTTTACCACTTCTTTATAATGTTTTGGCAGGTACTTTTCGATCACACCGGTATAGATCCCAAAATCCGGCAACAATGCTGTATCAGTCGCAAGTTCCGGCTCCTTTTCCCTTTCGATCGGAAGTGCCTCCTGCGGCTGCAAAGAATACAAAAACGCCTCCAGTCTCGTGATGATGCCTACCTTGGAAGAGTGTTCATCCACCTCCAGTTGCAAGTATTCCCTGCCCTCCATTTCATTCTGGAAAAAGTGCTGGATGGCGGTATCCGGTCCGCAGCCATGGTTGGTGATATAGATCGGATAGAGATTTTTATGGGCTTTTATGATCTTGAGTCCGGTCAGGATATGCTGTCCGAAAGGCCAGTACATATCCTTATAATCATGCTCCACATTCATATAACTTGCCTCAAGATGCTCGAGGTGAACGACCTTACAGCCAAGTTCGTTCAGATGCTCCTCGATTCCCATGTTCAGCACCGGGTCGATGATATTATAAACTCTTGAGATCAGAACAAATACCGGCTCGTCACCATCCAGTGCACCTTTTCCGATCTCTTCCAGACGGTCACTGTGGGCTACCAGATTGGCAAAGCCTTTGACTGCCGCTGGGATCATTTTGATCTTTGGCACGCCAATCTGGTCTGCGATGGATACAATGGACTGCACCATATATTTTTTCCCAAATTGCAGGGAAAGTTGTGGGCTGATCAAGGTAACACCGCGCTCTTTCAAATGGAATGCCTGCTCCATGATCAACGGTGAGGTCTGCATATACATACATGCATAGTCTTTTCGGGCAACAGAGCCTTCATGTTTGATCGTGTAAAGTCTCGGTAGGACGATATAATCGACATCCTGCTCCAAAAGCCATGCGATATGTCCGTAGATGAGTTTGATCGGATAGCAGGTCTCCGCCGTCACATATTCCTGAGCTTTTGCCACGATCTGTCGGTCGGAAAGCGGCGACAACAAAACATCAAAGCCCAATGTTGTGAATAACTTATAGAACAAGGGGAACATCTTGTGCAAAAAGATAACACGCGGCACACCGACCAGTTTTTCCCCGGCTCTTTTCTTTGGCGGCTGGTAATCGCCCAGATAGGATGCTTCACTCGCCCTTGCAAGTTCCTGATTGAAGGCTCTGTTCTTCTCCTTATCAAAGGTCAGTTTCTGCTCTTTCATGCATAGAGAAGCCGCCCCCATAGCCCCGGTCACCGCAAAATATGGAGAAACCTGCACCTTTTTGCCACTGATCGCACGAAAAGCACAAACGACCGCCCGGTTGTAGGCAATGCCGCCCTGCACTGCGATATGATCACCGATCTTTTTCTGGTTGACCACGCGATACAGATAATTGGTCGCAATGGCATAGGCAAGCCCTGCACAGACATCCTCCATCGGATGTCCCTCTGCGATCGCTCGGTTCACACTTCCTTCAATATAAACGGTACAACGGTTGCCTAGTTCACAAGGATGCTCCGAACGCATGGCATAGGTTAGAAATTCCTCCATGCTGATCCCCAGTTTCTTGATCTGTTCTTCCAAAAAGGCTCCGGTTCCGGCTGCACAGACCTTGTTCATTTCAAAATCGAGGAGTTTTCCATCTTCTACACACATATATTTAGAGTCCTGTCCACCGATCTCAAAGATGGTATCACAGTCCCCATAATGCATGACAGCGCCTTCCGTCTGCGCAGAGATCTCGTTGATGACAAGATCTGCCCCGATCGTCTGACCAATGTATTCACGTCCGGATCCTGTCACGGCAATCTTACGGATATTGACCTGGGGATACTTTTCTTTTAACTTTGTCATCTCGGTATTTACAATATTAAGGGGCTTTCCCAATGTTTTGACATAAGAATAGTAGACCACCTCTCTGGCGCGATTTAATAGCACAAAATTAATACTGGTCGATCCGATGTCAATGCCAAGGAAGGTCTCCTCTCCCGCCACAAGCGGTGTCAGGGTAAATTCCGGGGCATCAGTCTCCTGTTTGAAGCGATAAAGTGGCGGCAGGACAGAATCCTCCTGGGAGTGGACATTTTTTTGGACGCAGGCGATCACCTGGTCTATACTGTATGCCCCTGTCGCGTATTTTGCCCCACCTATGGCTGCCACATACTCGCTGTTGTCGTCTAAAATATAATCCTGCTCCGACAGATCCAAAAGGTCGGTGATAGCGCGCAGGACTCCCTTATTTTTCATGACACCGCCTGCCAGATAAACCGGTCTTGCGACAGATTGGTTACGCAAAATACTGGACTTATAATTGCGTACCAATGCATAGCAAAGCCCATTTAAAATATCCGGTGTCGTCACTCCCTCCTGCATATGATGGATCATGTCCGTTTTGGAAAACACCGAGCACCTGCCTGCAATCTGGGGGATCGTCCTTGCTTTTTCCACTTCCGTAGAGATCTTTTCCAAAGGGATCTGTAATCTGGTCGCCTGTTCTTCAAAGAAGGCTCCCGTTCCGGCAGAACAGTTGGAGTTTCTCTTGACATCCCATGCACCCTGGTCTGTCTTTTCAAAATAACCGGTCCTCTGCGCCCCCAGCAGGATGAGGCTCTTTGCCTGCGGCACAAGACGCTCCATGCCTTCTTCCAGTGCTGTCTCCTCATCTACCAGACATGATCCCGGCAGATTTAAAAGATGGCTCATGGCGCCAAGCGCGGCAACGGAGATCTTTTCATCCTCCCCGATACCACACCTTTCCTTCATGGCATCCAGTTCCTGCGCCAGTCGTTTTTTCACCTGATTGTGGTGTGGAAATGTCACTTTTTCTATGATCTTCTCCTGAGCGTCCAGTAGACATAATTTAATACTATAGGTTCCCGCATCAATAACTAATTTCATTTTCTTATTCCTCACTATTGTTAGTTTTCGCTAACCATTGTATAATAGGTTAGTCGCATAGAACTGTATCTGTAGATACACTTTGCAAATATTTTATGGAATGGGAATGGAAAATGATAGATCAAAACGACTCTTGGAATGGTTTAAGGATATGCCGACTCTTTGCAGACATGACAGACAGGCAGTTTGATGATTTTATAGAGACATACCGGGATCAGATGATCTGCCGAAAATATGAGGCAGGGGAAAGCATTTTTCATGCTTCTGATGATGCCAGACACATGGCGATCATCCTTTCCGGTCAGGTCAAGGTAGAGAAAATCTTACCAAATGGGACTTATCTTGCGATCGCAGTCAAGAAATGTGGGGATATGATCGGAGAAGCCGCCGTTTTTTCGCGCGTAGCCCTCTATCCCTGCGAACTCACGGCAGAAACGGAGAGCGAACTGGTCTTTTTGCAAAAGGAAGTCATGCTGCAAGTCCTATCCGATTACCCGGATGTGCTTTCCAACTTTTTACGGGAACTTTCCTCCATGACCTATGCCCTGCAACAACGGGTAGAACTTCTGTCTTATTCCGGCATTTGCGAAAAGATCGCCTTTTTTCTGTTGACGCAATACAATATCACAAAGGATCCACGCATAAAGATCCCGAGCTCCATCACCGGCATGAGCGAACAACTGAAAGTCTCCCGAACTTCCCTGCACCGGGAGATCTCCAAATTGAAAAAGCAAAATATCATTGCAATAGAAAAGAGCTACATCCGCATACTGGATATAGCCGCTTTGAAGGAACTGCTTATATAAGGGTGCAGATCCATGCAATGATATGCGCTCCGGGAAAACGTTATCTTCATGGTAAGCGTCCTCCTGAAACTATTTTCCTGCTTAACAGACCAAACAATGCCAGAAAGCATATGCCACATCCCAGTAACACGCCCAACACCTTCATCAATTCATTATTCCTATAAGACCGGTCTGGAAGGATTCCCTCTTTCTTATAAGAATAACTAATATGGTCGGTCGTATATGCCGTTATGGAATCGCCCACTTCATATTCTGCATATACACGCTCCGGTACCTGCATCCGCTTATCGTATTCGTTCGCTTTTCCATTGTGGTGGTAGAAAAAATAATTTTGAGATATGGCATTATCCGCCACCGCATCCTCTGCTCTTTTATCCGAGATCACAACATTTTCCACATAATAGTCTTGCCCCTCTACCATGTCATCCATTTGCTTTTGGAAGGCAGTAGATGTCAAAAATATATGTACCCAGACAAGGATAAATGCCACACACAAAAGAGCAAAAGAGCCCCAGAACAGGACTTTCTTTTGTTTGCCTGTCAATATCTGCTTTTGTTCTTGATGCTTGGCCAATTTATTGCTCATTTTAGGACACCTCTATAAACGGGAAGTTATTGAATGAAATGCGTGCCACAATTTAAAATTTTTTCTTAATTTGTGGCACTAACTAAGCATAATATCATTTTTCCCTAAAAGAAAATCTACAATATTTAAATGTATTATACCATCACGAGAATAATCAAAACGATCCAGTGATAATACATATTTAGGTGCTGCATCACTAATCGGCTTAAATGCTCCAAACTCTCTGTCAATCGTCTGTTGAGAAGCAAGATAATACGCAACTTGAATAAAGCACTTTTTACGACCATTTATAACAACAAAATCGATTTCTCCTTTATAGGTTTTTCCAGTAAAAACTTCATAATCTCTCGAAATCAACTCATTGTATATAATGTTTTCCAAAAAGAAAGTATCCTCAAAATTCATCAGATTTGTATTGATC
>CAVGHS010000038.1:0-18744 GCA_963629085.1 bacterium | reverse complement strand
AACACATATTTCATGGAAAGAATGTAATTGACAATGACTGATACGACAAATCCAAAAAATGCACCGACCAATGCCGCCTGTGATGTACTCATGCCTGCGCCCTGACGAAGTCCGGTCGATACTGCCATGGTGATAACAAAATCCACAATAAAAGAAATGATTCCAACCACACCAAATTTTAAGATCTGGTCAATTAACTTTTTCATCTGATACTACCTTCCTGTGATCTTTCCGACCACATTTCATCTTTCTAAATGTCTTTTATTTATGCAAAGCATCCTGCATACGCACGCCCATCAGACGGAATAGGGTCTTGATGTAACTGATGATAAATTTCAAAAGCTGACGCTTGGATTCGCCGTACATACGCTTCTGGAAGTTGATCGGCACTTCCCCGATCTTTAACTTTTTATCACGCTTGTTGAGTTTTAAGCGCAGTAAGACCTCTTCCAGAACATCATAATTTTCACAAGTCAGTTTCACTTTCTTTAACTGCTTGGTGTGATACATACGATAATCTGTGGACAGATCATTGGCATGCAGTCCCAGACAGACGCGGAATGCAAAATTGAGCATATGCGACATGATCTGTGATGACTTGGCATCATTGGTCACACCACCTTTGACATAGCGTGAACCGATAACGACATCACACTTTTCCTCAACAAACATCTTATGGATCGCCGGGATGCTCTTTGGCGGATGGGATCCGTCACTGTCCATGATCAAAAACTTGCTCTTGTTGGCGTACTTGATAGCAGTACGGAAAGCCCCACCGAAGCCCGGTTCCTCCTGATTGATATATCTTGCGCCATATTCCTGACAAACACCCTTGGTATTATCCAAAGGCTTGGCTGTATCTACAACAAGGATCTCATATTCCTCGTTACACTTTTCTACCTCTTCCTTGATCTGTGGCAAAAGGACTCGTAAATTCTCCTCCTCCTTATATGCCAACAAAACAACACTAATTCCCATAATGCCGATTTCCTTCCTTGATTCCTACTGTCCAAAGACAGTTTTTACACATATACCGCTATATTTTACCATCAATACCCGATTTTTGCTATATCTTTTTCAGATGAGACCTGACTTTCTCTCTTTGACGCCCTGTGCTATACTAATATATGCGGTCGGACGGAAAAGAAAGACCGCGTCTCACATTTTAAATTCAGACAGAATAAGGAGTACAACTATGGGAGAACGTTTAACACCGTCAGATGTAGAAAAGATACAAAAAGAGATCGACCACCGCAAACTGGTCGTCAGAAAGGCAGCCATCGAAGCCGTAAAGGAAGCGCGTGCACAGGGCGATCTCAGCGAGAATTTTGAATATTATGCCGCAAAAAAGGATAAGAACCAGAACGAAAGCCGCATCCGTTATCTGGAGCGTATGCTAAAAAATGCGACTATCATCGAAGACCATACCTCCGAGGACGAAGTCGGCATCAACACGATCGTGACCCTCTATATCCCGGACGAGGACTGCGAGGAGACCTACAAACTGGTCACTTCCATCCGCAGTTCTTCCCTGCGTGATATGGTAAGTATCGAGTCGCCTCTGGGCAAAGCCATCCGCGGTAAAAAGGTTGGCGAAACAGCAACCGTACAGGTGGATCCGTCCTTTTCCTATGATGTCGTCATCAAAAAGATCGACCGCAACGTAGGTGATGAGGATGACCAGATCCGCAGATACTAGAACCTTATATGGATAAACAGATACAAATGGCGCAGAGATCAATTCTTCTGCGCCATTAGTGTTCCTATGGATACCAGGATCAGGGAGAGCACCAGAACGCCTATGCGTAAAGAGTCCGCCTCCTGCAATAAAATTGCGGATAAGAGCACACCAAAGATCGGCGTGGTAAAGCCAAACACCGCCACTTTTGATACCGGGTTGTACTTTAAGAGGACACCCCAGAGGGAATATGCCACCGCCGATACCATAGCCAGATAAAGCACGATGCCGCATCCTTTGAGGCTGAGGAAGCCGCCTGCCATATGCCCTGTAACCGCTCCAAAGACCTGTCCGGTCGTCATAGCCGCGTAGTCCTGTCCCAGACTTGCCGGAAAGAGAATGCAGATCAAAAATCCCAGAAAGATCAATGTGATCCCGCCTACGATAAATTGATAGCCGCTCAGTACAAACGGTTCTTCCTTTTCGGAATACTTGCGCAGATAGACCGAAGAAAAAGCATAGGCGACCGTCGAGATAAAGACACAGATCTCTCCTATGCCAATACCGCCCAGACTGTTTCCGGTTCCCCGGCTTCCCCAGATCTCCACAAGAAAAACTCCTGCGAACCCAAGGATAGATCCAATAATTTTATTTTGTTTTAATTTTTCCTGTTTAAAAAGAAGGCATGCTACAAACAAAGCCACAAAGACATTTAAGGCTTCGATGATGGATGCCTTGACACCACTGGTCTTTCCCAAGCCTATGTAAAAGAAAAAATATTGCAGGGTCGTCTGCAACAGGCTCAGATGCAGAATGGGCAGCCAGGACGTTTTCTTTGGAAAGAGCGGACGTTTGTGGGCAAAACTTCCGATCACAACCGCCATGATTCCCGCCAAAAAGAATCTGGCTCCGGCAAAAATGATCTGTAGTCCGGTCTCTTCCCCCGAAATAGCAAAGATCCCATAGCCGATCTTGATGCCCGGAAAAGCACTCCCCCACAGGAAGCAGCACAAGAGGGCGACCAGACATACTAGGGCTGTCTGATTCCAGACAAGTTTTCTCTCCATATCCATGGACTTTTCCTCCCAAATCAGACCGCGTCTTCCGTCACGGTCATTTTCTCTATCGCATCCTCCTGCTTTTCTGCCGGTAAAAGTTCCAGCGGGATCAAAAACGGCAGTGCATACAATAGCGGCATCACATAGCGGGTATTTCCATTATCCGGCGATACCATGCAGACTGCGATCGTAATCAGTGGCACCAGGAGCAGTGCCTGTGCCTCCTTTTTCTTCCACTTGAAATTGTAAAGCAGGGCAAACAAAAACAGCCACGGCCACAATCCGATCGAAGCAAATATATTGACGATCGGCACTTTTTCCGTAAAGAGAACCAGTTGGTTGATCGCATAGCGCTGTTCCAGATACTCTTCCGTGTTCTCTACATAGAGATAAGCATACTGCCCTTCATCATCGTGTAATTGCAGATAATCGTTGAATTTATAATACACCAGACTGGAGATCTTGTTGATGTCATAATACTGGTAGGTGTTATGCAAAACAGACTCCACATAAACTTCCGGATGCTTCAGGAACATCTGCCACCAGACCTTAAAATAGTTTTTCAGATCCTGCTTCGTCGCTTCCTGATTGTAGTATTTCTTGACCGGATCCGAAAGTTCCGGGTTGTACTTCTTAGCCAGTTTTTTGTAAGGAAGAACCTTATTGATGGCTTTCTTTTCTGCCGCCGTCACCTGATCTCCATACTCTGTGACATAGCGTGCCGTCTGCTGAAACGGTACGGATAAAGCCTCCTGGATACCTCCCGGTGCCACGTTCAGTGCCGGGAGCAGCATACCGCAGAATACCAGTTTGTATAAGATGACCGGCAGGATGACAGAGGCGATGATCTGTGCAAAAACACGCCTGTATTTGATCAGATATACCACTGCAACGATCAGCAAAATGTACATTGCATAGACTTTTGTCAGAACCATCATACATGCCACAGCAAACATGGCAAGATCAAACCAGACCTTACGAAAAGCCTGTCCCTTTGTCCTTGCCACATAATGCATCATCAGAATAAAGATCAGACAGAAGCTGGCATAGACCGTATCCTTTAGCATACAGATGGCATACATAGGGAAGATCGGTAAAAACATGAGGATCAGCAAAGCCCCGATCATACGCTTTGTCGTCACGCCACAGGTGCGGATATAATACAGACCTCCGGAAAATACCAGTGTCAGGACGATCATCTGCAAGACCACATATGCCGCCACACCGATACAAATATCTCCAAAATGCAATCCTAATTTAATAAACCAAGAAAATACTAGTGTCAGGATATAAGGATGATGGTTTGTGATAAAGATGTCATCCCCCTGCACGGCAGACATGGACTGGATGTAGGATGGAATCTCATTGTACTCCATGATCATGATGACTGTATCTTCGTTGCTGGTTCCCGGATAAAAATAGATAAAATACGGAAGCCATGCCACAAACATACAGACCGCCATCAAAAAGACCTGTAGCAGCGGCGGGATCTTTCGTCCCGTATGTCCCTTTATATCCTGCATTTCCGCAAACTGCCGAAAAAAATGCATCATGGCTGCCACAATAAAATAAGAGATCAAAACATAGGCAGACCATTTCAAAAAGATACGATACATCTGGATCTCTGCCACGCCAATCTCGTCCATGGCATCCATCATGGCATACCAGCCGCCCCACTTTTTAAAGATCATGGCTACCAACTGCCCCGATGCAAACAGAAGGCCAAATAAAAGTTCTGCCAGCCGTTCTTTGTAAGTTCTGTTTAACTGCAAGACCATATAGGCCAATATGCCGATCACCAGTGCAAACAAAAAAGTCCGCAGACGATTGGACGAAAAAGATCGGTACATGGTACGCGTGTATAACATGATCCGGCTCTCCAGATCAATATCCGGACTGTTATCTATGGTTGCTTCCCGTGAAAGAGAAATAAAGGCACCCAAAGCGCCATAGATCCCCAGGATCAAAGCGATCCAGAAGTCTCTCCCTTTCAGTTTTATTGTAATTTCTTTCATGATCTTCCTATCTTTTCTTATATATCCACCAGATTTTCTATGCGACTTTTCTTCTGCGCAACAAAAGTCTGCATTCAGTGTATTAGTATAACGTAATTCTTTCCAAAAAGAAACCCACCAATAGAAAGCCGCATGAGATCGCGACTCCATGGTGGGTCAATTCTTATGCCAAAATATCCTGACGCGCCAATGCCCGCTTTAAGGCTAATTCTGCCCGCGCCACATCCAGATCGGCACCCTTGCGGTTCAAGCGTTCCCTTGCTCGGTCTTCCGCTTTTCTCGCACGTTCCAGGTCAATCTCCTCCGGCCACTCCGCCACTTCAGCAAGGAGTGTCACCTTATCCCCTAAGATCTCCGCAAATCCGGCATGCACGACGGCTTTCTTTGCGCCGTCTGCCTCCGTGATCGTCACGATCCCCGGTGCTAAGACTGTCGTCAGTGGAATATGATCCTTGAAAACACCGATTTCTCCCTCGGTCGTTGTAAATTCGATCATACTCGCCGATCCCTTATAAAAAATACGATCCGGCGTGATGATCTCGACTTGAAACAAATTATCTGCCATAGTCGCCTCCCTTACTGCATCCGGGCGCGTACTTCATCAATGGTTCCTGCATTCAGGAAATGTCCTTCCGGTACATCATCATGCTTGCCTTCCAGGATCTCTCTAAATCCGCGGATGGTTTCTGCGATCGGCACATATTTTCCTTCCAATCCGGTAAACTGTCCTGCTACGAAGAATGGCTGTGACAGGAATCTCTGGATCTTTCTGGCACGGCTGACAACCAGTTTGTCATCTTCTGACAACTCGTCCATACCCAGGATCGCGATGATATCCTGCAATTCCTTATACTTCTGTAAGATCTCCTGTACACCACGCGCTACCTCAAAATGCTCCTGTCCTACGATACGAGGATCCAGGATACGGGAAGTAGATGCCAGTGGATCAACTGCCGGATAGATACCAAGTTCGGCGATGGATCTCTCCAATACCGTGGTTGCATCCAGATGGGCAAAAGTCGTCGCCGGAGCCGGGTCTGTCAAGTCATCCGCCGGCACATAGACTGCCTGCACGGATGTGATGGATCCACTCTTGGTTGAGGTAATGCGCTCCTGCAAAGCACCCATTTCTGTCTGCAGGGTCGGCTGATAACCTACGGCTGACGGCATACGTCCCAAAAGGGCGGACACCTCAGAACCAGCCTGGGTAAAACGGAAGATGTTGTCAATAAAGAGCAATACATCCTTTCCACCCTTATCACGGAAATACTCCGCCATGGTAAGACCGGTCAGACCGACACGCATTCTTGCTCCCGGTGGCTCATTCATCTGTCCAAAGACCATGCAGGTCTTGTCGATAACACCGGATTCCTTCATTTCATAGTAGAGGTCATTTCCCTCTCTGGTACGTTCACCTACACCGGTAAATACAGAATATCCACCGTGCTCGGTAGCGATGTTATGGATCAACTCCTGGATAAGTACCGTCTTTCCTACGCCGGCACCACCAAAAAGTCCGATCTTTCCACCCTTTTGATAAGGGCAGAGCAGATCTACGACCTTGATACCGGTCTCCAACATCTCTGTAGATGTCGCCTGCTCCTCAAAAGCAGGAGCCTTTCTGTGGATCGGCATGTATTCCACATCCTGTGGTGCATCGATCTCGTCGATCGGTTCGCCCAATACGTTAAAGATACGTCCTAAGGTCTGCTCGCCGACCGGAACACTGATCGGTGCTCCGGTAGCATGCGCTTCCATTCCGCGTACCAATCCGTCGGTCGTTCCCATGGCAATACAACGTACCGTATCGTCTCCCAGATGCTGGGCTACTTCGACTACTAACTTTCCGCCATCTTTGGTCTGGATGTTAATAGCATCATTGATCTCCGGCAGTTCGCCTTCGGAGAACTTGATATCAAGTACCGCACCAATGATCTGAGTGATCTTTCCTATATTTTCTTTCGCCATATTTGTCACTCCTAATTCATCAAAACTTTGTTTCGCCTTCTCCCTGCTAAAGATTAGGAAATGGCTTCCGCACCGGCAATGATCTCCGTCAGTTCCTGCGTGATAGAGCCTTGTCTTGCGCGGTTGTATTTCAGTGATAAGTCGTTGATCATATCCTCAGCATTGCTTGTCGCTGAATCCATCGCCTGCATACGCGCACCGTTCTCACTGGCTACCGCCTCGACCAGCGCGCCGTAGATCAGACTGGTAATATACTTTGGAATGATCATATCCAGAGCCTCTTCTTCGTTTGGTTCAAAATTCATGAGAAGGTCGGCATCATTTGCTGCGAGGTCTTCTTCCTTTACCTGAACCGGTAACAAACGAAGTAAGGTCGGCTCGTGGCTGACTGTATTCTTGAAATGTGTATATGCTAAGTAGATCTCACCGATCTCGCCTTTTGCATAGGCACTTAAAACTTCCTTACTGATCGCCTGCGCGTCCTCATAAGTAGGAGCCTCCATGACATCCGAGTAGTCGGATTCCATATGATAGCCTTTGCGCGCCAGCGCCTCCTGTCCTTTGCGTCCTACCGTGTAGATCTTTGCGCTCTCCAGCGGAATATCACTGCCTGTGATCAGACGGATGATATTGGAATTATATCCGCCCGCCAGTCCACGATTGGACGTGATCACAATGATCCCCTTCTGGTCTGACGCACTCTCCCGCAAGTAGGGATGATCGATATTCCCTGCCTTTGCCAGCATGGAACACACGGTCTGATACATATACCGGAAGTAAGGTGTCGTTTCTTCTGCCTTATTCTTGGCTTTTTGGAGTTTTACGGTAGATACAAGTTTCATGGCTTTTGTGATCTGTTGCGTACTTGAAATACTTGTTTTTCTTCTTTTAATGTCCCTCATTGAGGCCATTTCATCTCACCGCCTTTGCTATTTATAGCTTTTCTTACATTCCTCAATCGCCTGAATAAGTGCCTTTTCGGTATCCTCTGTCAGCACTTTTTCGGTGCGGATAGATTCCGGTATCTCCGGATATTTGGTATCCACATACTCAAAGAGGGCTGCCTCAAATGGCAATACATCCTCGACCGGAATATCCAAAAGATATTTCTTGGTAGCCGCATAGATGATCATGATCTGATATTCTACCGGCATCGGCTTGTATTGCGGCTGCTTTAACATTTCCTGGATACGCTCGCCCTGTGCTAATTTCTCGGTCGTGTCTGCATCAAGTTCGGAACCAAACTGTGCAAAAGATGCCAGTTCTCTATACTGCGCCAACTCTACACGGATCGGTGCTGCGATCTTTTTCATCGCCTTGATCTGTGCGGAACCACCAACACGGGATACGGAAAGTCCGGCATTGATCGCCGGTCGGAAACCTGCGTTGAAGGCTTCGGTCTCCAGATAGATCTGACCGTCTGTGATCGAAATAACATTGGTCGGAATATAAGCAGATACATCGCCAGCCTGTGTCTCAATGATCGGCAGGGCTGTCAGTGATCCGCCGCCAAGAGAGTCATTCAAACGTGCTGCACGCTCCAAAAGTCTGGAATGCAGATAGAATACGTCTCCCGGATAAGCCTCACGTCCTGGTGGACGGCGGAGCAGCAAGGAAAGGGTACGGTAAGCCGTTGCATGCTTGCTCAGGTCATCATAAACAACAAGCACATCCTCTCCGTTTTCCATCCATTCTTCTCCGATCGCACATCCTGCGTACGGAGCAATATACTGTAATGGTGCCAACTCACTGGCGGTAGATGCAACTACCGTGGTATAGGACATAGCACCGAATTCTTCTAAGGTATTTACGATCGTAGCAACGGTAGATGCCTTCTGTCCGATGGCAACATAAATACATTTTACATTCTGTCCCTTTTGGTTGATGATGGTATCGATCGCGATGGCAGTCTTACCTGTCTGACGGTCACCGATGATCAATTCTCTCTGTCCACGTCCGATCGGGATCATGGAGTCGATCGCCTTGATACCTGTCTGTAACGGGGTGTCAACGGACTTTCTGGAAATAACACCGGATGCCACACGCTCGATCTGACGGAACTTGTCTGTCTCGATCGGTCCCCTGCCATCGATCGGCTGTCCCAGCGCATTGACGACACGCCCTAACATTGCATCTCCAACCGGCACTTCTACTACACGTCCTGTTGTCTTTACGGTATCTCCCTCATTGATATTGCGGTTGTCACCAAGCAGAACCGCACCGACATTGTCTTCCTCGAGGTTGAGTACCATGCCATACACTTCTCCCGGGAACTCTAAGAGTTCTCCCTGCATAGCATTTTCCAATCCATGTATTCGTGCAATACCGTCTGCCACCTGTATCACGGTGCCGACGTCTGCCACTTGAAGCTGCGCTGCATATCTTTTCATTTGCTCCTTGATCACAGAGCTGATTTCTTCTGGTTTTAAATTCATGAAGCGCTTTCACCTACTTTCAACTGTATTTTGGATAATTCTCTCGATAGTTCTGAGATCTTGGTGCGCACACTGCTGTCCACAACGCGATCCCCAATACGGATTACCATCCCGCCGATCAGGTCGGCATCCACCGCATAATGCATACGAAATGACTGGTATGCAGTGGTCTCTAACAAACGGTCCTCGATCTGCTTTTTCTGGGCATCGGTGACTTCCATCGGTGTCGTCACATAGGCGATTCCGACTTTCTTTTCCTCCAGCGCCTTGTCTATAAAGAATGTCAGCACTTCCGGCATCTTTGCAAAATGATCCTTCTCTACGATCATCCGCATCAGACCTACCATCTCATCGGAAACCCTGCCTTTAAAAACAGTCTCTACCATCTGCAATTTTTCTTCTTTTATGATGTTGGGATGAGTCATCATCTGACTAAATTCCTGATTGTCCCTAAGGACATCCAGAACTCCCTGGCTCTCTTCCAGATACGCATCCAGACGATCCTGCTCCATTGCCAGTTCAAACAATGCTTCACCATACACATTTGAAACTAACTTTGCCATGTAGCATCACCCATTTCCTTTAGCGTTTCTTCCACCAATTCATTTTGAATCGTGGTGTCTATGTTGGCAGCCACGACCTTGCCAGCCATGACGGAAGCGATGGAGATCATCTCCTGCTTCATCTCATCCGCAGCACGTTTCTTTTCCAGAGCCGCTTCTTCTCCGGCTCTTGCAATGATGCGCGCCGCTTCCTCTTTGGCATCCGCTATGATCTTGGCTTCGTTCTTGAGTGCCTTTTGTCTGGCTTCTGCAAGGATTGCCTCAGCCTCTTTATCAACATCTTTCAAACGCTTTTCGTACTCTGCTTTGACTTTGGCAGAATCTTCTTTGTCCTGTGCCGCACTGGCAATATCCTGACGGATCTTTTCCTGTCGATCCTGCAAGAGTTTTCTTACCGGATTGAACAGAAAATACGACATGATCAAGAATAGAAAAAAGACAGAAATGCCAAGTGAGACAGAGTCAAACAGCAACTGAAAATCTAAGTCAAATAATCTTGTCATAACTTTCCTGTAGTTCCTCCTTTCCCGGGAAATTCCAAACTACACGCATTAGCCTACTAATGGTTTTACGAAAAGTAAGAGCATGGCAACAAGAAGTCCATACAGACCTGTTGTCTCGGCAACTGCCTGTCCAAGTAACATGGTTGACATGATCTTTCCCTGTGCGCCCGGGTTTCTACCTACGGCTGCTGCACCATAACCTGCTGCAATACCCTGTCCAATACCAGGTCCGATACCGGCGATAACTGCCAGACCTGCACCAATTGCGGAACATGCTAAAATCAAATCTTCTCCTGTGATATTCATAATTCTTTCCTCCTAATATGAAATATAAATTATTCTTCGTCCCCATAGGACTGTGTGATGTATGTCATGGTCAGCATACAGAAAACGTATGTCTGGATGGCTCCGGAAAACAAGTCAAAATAGACATGTAATACAGCAGGCCAGACATATGCGATCTTCGCCAACAGACCGTAAACCAGGGCCATCATTACGGTTCCTGACAATACATTCGCAAACAAACGCAGTGATAAGGAAATCGGCACTGCGATCTCGCTGATCAAGTTGATCGGCAGCCATAGCGGAAACCATGGCGGTAATGGAGAACACATGTCAACCCAGATCCTCTTGAAGGACTGGTGTCTCCATTTTGTGATGTGAATCAGTGCAAACGTAATGATACCAAGGGCAAATGTGGTTCCATAGTCCGCGGTTGGCGGTCTGAGTCCAAAAAGTCCGGATATATTACTGAACAATATAAATACGAAGATCGTACAGATATAATTCGTAAACTTTGGTGCGTGGGAACCCATATTGTTCTCCACGATACCGGACAATTTTTCTACCATCAGTTCCAGAACGTTCTGAAAGGTGTCAGGCACTTCTGTAGCATGTGCTATTTTCCGGTTGGCTACAATCGAAAAAATCACAAGCACAAGCATAACAATGGCGATGCATACATGGGATGTGGTGATCCATACCTCTTGTCCAAACAACTCAAATGAGAACAAGCCATGTATCATAAAGTCAATGTTATCCGCAGAAGCCGACATTAGAATTGCTTCATTCACAATTTCACCTCCTCTTCCTGTTCATTCGATGATTCTTCCGGCGCAATGTCCTTAAAAATCATTTTATGCATAAAAGGTTGTACATATGCACTCACCTTTAGCCCCAAAACTCCTATAAATGCACTCACCAGATTGCCCAGGTGAAAATACATCATGATAAAAAATACAAGTACCACAAGCAGATAGCGCAGGACAGATTTAAAGGATAAGCGTTTGGTCCCGGTATCGCCCAGGCGCACCGCCTCCTCGATCACCATAGCCAGATGGATCCCCATGCCCATGGCGCAGGCAATGCCGATCCACAAGCCCGATGTATAGCGCAACTTGTCAGAAACAAACCACACACCGACAAATTCTACGATCAGTCCATATATGGCAATGCCAAGGAGCAGTCCCGGCAAGGCCTCATTCAGTCTCTTTAATGCTTTGATCATGTGATGCCTTTTCCTGTTCTTCTTTTTCTCTTTGCAATTCTCCCGGGGATTTTGTGTCTTTTAGATATTTTTTGACCAGACGATAGACATTCTGAAATCCGGCTATCGCCCCTAGAACAAACCCCAATACACTGATCCATCTGGTTCCTAACTTATGATCCAGCCATGCGCCACCGATCGCACACATCAAAATAGGTACTAACATGGTCACGCCGATCTGGATGATCAGAACCAGTGCATTTGCCACCTCATTGCTTTCTTTTTTTTTCAAATCTTCTCCTAAAAACTATAACGAGATCGTGATCTCGCGTCCTGTATGTTCATACTTATGAAACTCTACCCCTGCGGCACGCAGCATACGCTTGGATGCCATAACGGCAGGTGTGTGCTCGTACTTGTCCTGATCATAGACAATACGGCGGATGCCGGACTGTATGATGGCTTTGGCACACTCATTACAAGGAAAGAGTGATACATATAAAGTAGCCCCTTCCAAACTGCCCCCACGATAGTTTAGAATGGCATTTAACTCACTGTGTGTCGTATAGAAATACTTGTTATCATAAGGATCTCCCTCACGACACCAAGGAAACTCGTCGTCCGAACATCCCATAGGAAATCCATTGTAACCCATGGATAGGATCTTGTGGTCATCGCTGACGATGCAGGCCCCCACCTGCGTATGCGGATCCTTGGAGCGCATAGCCGATAACATGGCTACGCCCATAAAATATTCGTCCCAACTAATGTAATCCTGTCTTTTGTCACTCATGATGCTCCCCCTTTATCCTCTGCTTCCAACTTTGCCAATAACTTTTCGATGGACTTTTTCAGCACTTCAAAACACAAGCCATAGGTCTGTAAAGATGCTCCGTAAGGATTGACGACCTCGATCTCGTCTCCCACATAAGTCGATAAGACAAAGGTATTGTCCTCTGTCGCCCCCTCGATCTCCTCGATCACCTTGACGCGCTGTGCCTCGTCCATGGTCAGGATCAGCGTACCCGGCACGATGTCCGCCGCCGTCAACTGCTCTGCCGCAAAATTGTCCGGTGCAATGCCATTGCTGATCAGTACTGCCTCTGTCTTTTGATTCATCGGTTCCGGGAATAATACGACGACGCCTCTTGCAAGAACATCGATATCTTTCCCCTCCGTCATCTGCTTCATGATCGCCGCCGCCATGGGTGCACGGGATGTCCCACTGCCCGCGGCAAAGATCACACGTTTTACTTCTTCCATAGTTACTTCTTCTCCCAAAAAGTTCCCTTATACAAAAATCCGTTTATGCCCTGCCGCTTTCAGCAATCGGTTCATGATCGCCTGTCCCACTCCGGCAGCCGCAAAACTCTCTGAATATATGACATCTACACCAAGCGTATCAAACTGACGCAGTACATCAAAAAGATGCCTTGCGATCTCCGCTTCATCCTCCCGCTGACCGATCACGATCACATGGTCTGCCCTATAAGCATCCCGGTTCTCCGCCGTCGCCAGAACACCTACGGACTGTCCCTTTGCCTGCGTCTCCCCCGTCAGTGCATTGATCTTTGCGATCACCTGATCCATATCGCCCTCGACTAAGGTAAGATCTGCCTTTGGCGCATAATGACGATAACGCATGCCCGGTGCCTTTGGCGGCTTCTTGCTGTTCTCCGATGCAATGCCCGGATCTATGCCGACCTGACCCAAAACCTGAGATAACATCTCCTGGGTGATAAAGCCCGGACGTAAGATCATCGGACGATCCTCGGAAAGATCCACAATGGTAGACTCAATACCAATGCCGACCGGTCCGCCATCCAAAAGGACTTCGATCTTGCCCTGTAAGTCCTCCCATACATGCTGTGCCGTTGTCGGGCTCGGGCGACCGGATGTATTGGCGCTCGGTGCCGCGATCATACAGCCGCTGTCCTGTAAAAATCTGCGGGCGACCGGATGGGACGGCATACGGATGGCAACCGTATCCAGACCTCCTGTCGTCTCGTAAGGAATGACCTCATTCTTGCGCAGGATCATGGTAAGCGGTCCCGGCCAGAAAGCCTCCGCTAAGTCTCTCGCCTCCTGTGGCACCTCTGCCACGATATCTTCCAACTGTGAAAAATCTGCTATATGAACAATCAAAGGGTTATCCGACGGACGACCCTTTGCTGCATATATCTTGCGGGAAGCCTCAGGATTCGTCGCGTCACCGCCCAATCCATACACCGTTTCCGTAGGAAAGGCGACCAGCCCGCCGCTGCGGATGACCGCAGAGGCTTCCTTGAGTTCCGCTTCTTCTATCTGATTGTCTCTAGCCACAAATACTTTCGTTTTCATAGTCCTCATTATAACACTTTTCGTAAATTACACAACTAAAAACGCTAGTTGCTCTCCTGCATCTGTGCAAATGTCACAATCCCCTGATAGATCGCCTCCACGATCTTGTCCTGATACTTGTCTTCCTGTAGTTTTTTGCACTCCTTTTCATTGCTTAAGAAACCACATTCCACGATCACGGTCGGACTGACTGTCTTGCGCAGCATATAATAAGAGTCATTCGCCTTGGCTGCCCGATGGTTGGTCGGATCGACCATGGATACCAGTTTCTCCTGCACTTGTTCTGCTAAAAGACGGCTCTTATCCGATGTGCTGTAGTAAAAGACCTGCGCACCCGAGATCCCGGCATCCCCATAAGAATTCTGATGGATGCTGATGGTCACATCCGGGTCTACATTCTCTACGATCTGACAGCGCTTTTGCAGGTCTTTTGCCTTTTTACTGCCACCGGACTCCGTGCAGAGTTCACAGTCGCTCTCCCTTGTAAAATAGACCTCTACCCCATGCTTTTCCAGATAGTCTCCCAATTTCTGTGCGATCGCTAAATTGATATCCTTTTCCAGTGTTCCATCCACCGCCACCTTGCCCGGATCACTGCCGCCGTGCCCCGGATCGATCACTACCTTCAAATGACTTGCC
Organism: bacterium; assembly: GCA_963629085.1. Classification (GTDB taxonomy): domain Bacteria; phylum Bacillota; class Clostridia; order Lachnospirales; family Lachnospiraceae; genus Pararoseburia. The sequence goes on along the minus strand of CAVGHS010000038.1, from coordinate 4,059 downwards.
GTCTTTTTTGCCGAAACGACCGACACGCCCCAGGCACTCGCCAAAAGACTGATCACAATAAAAAAGACTGCCATGACCATTTCTATTTTTCGCTTCATAAGATCACCATATGTTTTTTATAATATATGGTGCCAAAAACAGAAATATGTAATGACAGTCTGTCTTGTGTATGCTTTCCTGACTTATTTAAAATAAGACTTGATGGTCTGCCAGGTATCCTTTGTCTCGAAACCAAGTTTCCAGAAGGAGGCTCCTGCCAGTTTATTTTCTTTCATAACATCCAATTTCTTGGAAAGAGAAGTCGCATCCTCGATCCATGCCATATAGGTCGTACCGCCTTCCGTGAACTCGGCATAATACTGACCTGCTTCTTCCGACCAGGTACTGGTTGCCTGATTGCGGTCAAGGAAGGACTGCATATCTTCCATACCATATGCCGAACTGGTCAGACCGTTGTCGGACTGCGCCCAGACTCTGGCATAGAAAGGCATGCCCAGGATGATCTGGTCTGCCGGTACTTCCTCCAGCGTATCCGCTACACCTTTTTCCACAAAGCCGATGGAGGCAACGGATCCCGCCTCATCATCACCGGCATAATGCTCATCATATGCCATGACAGCAATATAGTCTGCATAATCTGCCTGCACGCTTCTATTATAAAAAGCAGTCGAATCGGAAGGCACATAATTGTCTACCGACAGGATGATGTCGTTCTTTTCACACTTGATGGACAATTCCTTGATAAACTCAATATAACCATCCTTGGCAGAAATGCTGAGCGCTTCCATATCGACATTGATGCCGTCCAGATCATAGGAGATTGCCTGTGTGATCAGGTTGTTGACCAGATTATCCCGGTAGGAGGTCGTATTCAACACGGTCGTTGTATCGACATTTTTATTTTCCAGGTTGCTGACCAAGCCCCACACCTGAATGTTGTTCTGGTGGCAATAAGTCACATAATCACTGCTGGCAAGGCTCTTGATATTGCCCAGATTGTCACTGAGTGAGAACCAGGTCGGGGAAATCACATTGAGATCTGTACCAGCCACCATCTGTGACAGGCTGCTGTTAGCCGACTGGGATGTCACCTGATGCCAGCCCATAACGATCGGATCCTTGACGGTGATATGGTTGTAGGTGCGTTCCGGCAGTGTCGCCTCTACCGTCTGCTTCTCAGACTTGGATAAACGCCGGTTCTGCACACAAGCCAGAACACCATCCTCTGTCAGTACATGGCTCCATTTGCCATAGTCCTCTAAGATCGTCACCTGATCGCCCTTTTTCGCATCCTTTAAGATCTTGCTCTTGACACCGCCAAAGCGACGCAGTGCCGCATCACGTTTGAGGCTCGCGACCTTTTTCTCATAGCCCGCTGTCTCGATCACGGCACGGCTCGGACTGTCAAAGACTTCATAAGACATATCCGTATATAATTTGACAAAATCCGCTGACACGAAGTATGCACCATTTTGTGAAACTACCACATCCTTGCCCAGAGATTCTCTGGACTTTCCTACCGTATAGGCATCACTGTTCAAGGAAGCAGAAACCACATCCTGATCTGTCACATAACGCAGGACGCCCTCTGTCGTGTCATAAACATAGCCGTCATCCAGGTTGGATTTCAAAAAGTCGATCTCCAGATACAGCCCCTGGTCTGTCGCGATGGCATAGATGGCATCATCGCTGTCCGAGACTTCCTTGTATTCACCGTTTAAAATAACTGCCGCCTGATTTTCCTCAGTCAGGGTAAAGAAATCACTCAGGCTCATATGCTCCTTGGTCGGCGTGTAACGGCGGATGACAAAGATCATCCCCACGACGACCAGAAGTAAAAAGGCGATCGCAAGCAGATAGATATGATTGGGTATCTGCTGGTTCTTTCGCTCATGGTTCCGGCTGCCGCCTGTTCTTCTTCTATCTCTTTTGTCCATTCTTCCCTCCAATGGTCATTTGTGTGCAAATTTGCATTCATTATAGCACATCTTGTCGTGCCATGTCATCTGCCAAGAAAAGCCACTCTCTTTTCCACATAACAATTAGGGCGCACCCCTTGACCGGATACGCCCTCATCTTTTTTCGTGTTTACTGTATTAGCATTCTTGTTTCCTTTCAAATATAAGGATAACAACATTTTGTCATTTGCTTATTCGTTCGGTGCTTTACCTCCTCCTTCTTCTGTGATCACTCCTGTAACCACTGTTTCAAATAGTAAATATCTTTTTTCTCCAATGAAAAAGGATCTGCTATGTCCGGCATGGGTCTGACCCACACGCCGTTTTGCCTTGCAAAAGAGACCTGCGACTTTCTATTTACATGCCTGCTATAGTATTCCATTTGCGCCACGTCGCTTTTCTTTTTATTTTTTTCAATACATGTCGCATAAGCCTCGCGTTCCCATGGCTGCAATCCACCCACAAGAACCCTGCGCTGACATCTGCTTTCCAAAAGCGGATTTTCCTTTGCGTATCTGCCAAAATCAATGATGGTCATCCCGTCGAAAGCATCCAATAGGCGCAAAGCCTCTTTCTCCTTGGGACAGACCAGATAGAATACCCCTTGATAGGCATAGAGGATCTCACCGTTTTTCTCTACGCCCCGGTCCGAAAACGTGGGATATAAATGACTGAAATTCCCCAATTCCAAGTACATGACCTCCCATTTTTCCACCGAGTGCAGATAACTTGCCACACTCAGCGCCATATGCGTACAGCCGGCTCCCTCTCTTGTGCCAAAGAACCCCATTACTTTTTTAGGCATCTGCCTGCTTCTTTTTCTCACATAACAACTCCCTCTCTATCATTTTTGAAAAAAGTCTTTGTACCGCCAATGTCGTATGAAACGGATCTTTCTGCCATGGAAACAAATACATAGGTTTCTTTTGCACCCTTGCATACTGCCCGGCTTCCTGCCGCGAGAAATGATTTCCCACGAGGATCATGTTTTCTGCCTCCGCCAATACATTTTCTTGTCTTTGCCAGACTCTGCCACTACAGACATAGATAGTCGCACCTGCCGTGACGTCTGTCCTGCATCCACAATCTATGACCTGTATCCCATACGGAGGTTCGCCCTTGGCGAGTGCCGGTCCACCATCCAGATAGCCCCGGAAAAATTCGTGATATATCATTCCATCCTGTCCTATACAAGCCATATTGCATTGCAGCATGCGTTCGAGTGTTGGCGCTTCTGTTTCATTCCTGTAATATGCGTAAAACCCCGCCCGGTTCAAATAACAGACCAGTGCCACCGCCACATGTGTCGTCCCCACGCCACTCTCACTTCCTACAACAGCGATACGATTTAAGAGATGCTTTTTGTTCTTCTTTTCTTTTTTGTTTTTCTGCCACACCCTTTGCAGATGATCCTGCACGCGACTTATGTCTGTGATGCGCCTGCTCTTGTCATAACGAAGCATTTGGGTGACAAGTCCAAGGAACCGCAAACGTTTTTGCATTGACAAAAATAAAAGCATATAAGAAAAGATTTTGCCAAGACCGTAAATATCGGTTCTTTGATCCACCGCACCACCATGCTTTTGCTCCGGTGCAGCATATTTTTTTGTTCCAAAATTTTGGAAATCATTTCCCGAACTGGTAAGAATCTTTGCATTGCCAAAGTCGATTAATTTCAACTGATTGCCGCATACTATAATATGATCCGGCTTCAGATCCAAATGTAAAATAGGATATGGATCATGCGTATGCAGATATCTTATGATCTCACATAACTGCATGGCAAATTGTAAAAATGTATCCTGGGAAATGTTTTGATGATAAAGCAAATACTGATCTAAGGAATCTCCATAAATATATTCTTCTACCATATAGAAATATGATTCGTCTTCTTCTGTTTCATGTAGAATGGGAATTCCAGGATGACTCAGATCCTCCAGCAGACTTGCTTCAAGAAAAAAATGTTCCGGTGTAGTCGGGTCCTTTCTAATACCCTTGATAACATGTAGATCACCGGTATCTAATGCTCTGACAAGCACTACCCGCGTATGTGACGTCTCATACAATACGTCCTGCGTCTCGTAGCGATCAGATAGAAAAT
>CAVGHS010000037.1:7684-18917 GCA_963629085.1 bacterium | reverse complement strand
TTTATCTTTTTCCTCTATATGATCCCGTTTGCATTTTCCTATATGATGTCGGCGGTAGAAAGCGGACAGGTCTCCCCTGCCTGCGGCATCCCTATGTACTATATCCAGGCGGCACCTTTTGTTTCCTTTGTACTGGTTGCCTTCCGCATCCTACAGCGTTGGATCATTGAGTTTCGCATTGCACGCGGAGAAAATGTCTATGATCCGGCTCACCCGGAACGCAATACCCCGGAATCCTTTATTGATGCCAACACCGACCTTTCCGTGGAAGATGCCGGCGTTGACAACCGGATCCAGACCTTAACCAAAGCAAACGAGGAGGAAGATACATGCCAGTAGTTGTTTTATTCATTATATTTATCATCGCACTTGTGATCGCCATTCCGGTATCGATCTCCCTTGGTATCGCATCCGTTCTGCCGTCAATCTTTGATCCGTCCTTTACGGTCGGTGCCAAATATTTGATCCGCGCCATGTTTGGCGGCCTGGATTCCTTTCCTTTGCTCGCCGTGCCTATGTTTGTGCTTTCCGGCATCATCATGGCAAAGGGTGGTATTTCCAAGAAATTATTTGATGTCTTTGCCTATTTTCTCGGCAAATTTACTGCCGGTATGCCTTGTGCCGTGATCGTCACCTGTCTTTTCTATGGTGCCATTTCCGGTTCTGCTCCGGCTACCGTTGCCGCTGTCGGCAGTATGACCATTCCGATCCTGACTTCACTGGGCTATGACCTGACTTTTTCAACCGCACTGGTTGCCGTTGCCGGAGGCCTTGGCGTTATCATTCCGCCAAGCATACCTTTTATCATGTATGGCATGGCTTCCGGAGCCTCTGTCAGCGACCTCTTTTTAGCCGGTATTGTTCCGGGACTTATGATCGGCCTGCTTCTCATGCTCTTTGCCATTTATCACTGCAAAAAGTATGGCGAGGACAAGGTCAAGATCGCCGCAGAGGTAAAGATCTTACACGACAAGGGCTTACTTGGCGTATTGAAGGAGAGTTTCTTCGCACTGCTCAGTCCCATCATCATTTTAGGATGCATTTACTCCGGTATTGCCTCCCCGACTGAGGCGGCTGTCATTTCTGTATTTTATGCACTGATTGTCAGCCTTTTTATCTACAAGAGCATCCGCCTGCGCGACATCTGGGAGATCTTGGTAGAAGCCGTTAAGACCTTTACGCCGATCCTCTTTATCTTGGCAGCATCCACCGCATTTTCGCGTGTTTTGACCCTGATGCAGGTACCGCAGACCGTCAGCAGTTTTATTCTGGATAACTTCCACAGCCCGGTCGTCATCCTCCTGATCCTCAACCTTTTCCTTCTGATCGTTGGTATGGTCATGGATACAACACCTGCCATTTTGATCCTGACACCGATCCTACTTCCGATCGTGGAAGCCATCGGTATGGATCCGATCCAATTTGGTGTGATCATGGTCGTAAACCTTGCCATCGGTTTTGTAACACCACCGATCGGCGTCAACCTGTTTGTTGCCAGTTCACTGACCGATGTTCCTGTTATGCATATCGCCAGAAAGGCAATACCTATGATCGTTCTCTTTTTGATAGCGCTTCTCCTCATTACCTTTATCCCGGCGATTTCTCTGGGACTTTTATAACACGGGAGGTTTTTCATGAAATTATTTAAAACAAAACGAACTAAGAGATATGGGAAGCGCACATGCCTACTGCTTTTTGCCACAACGCTTGTCCTCTCATCTATGCTGCTTTACGGATGCGGAAAGGATGACGATGTCCAGCGTTACGCCTGGCCGCTTGCGACCGCCAGCCCGGAAGATACGGTAACCCAGTTATTTGCCGAAAAATTTGCTGATGAAGTCGATCGTCTCAGCGATGGCAAAATGCAGATTCAGGTCTATGCCAACTCGACTTTGGGGGGTGACCGCGATCTGTTGGAGACCTGTGCAGATGGAGACATTCCTTTTGTCGTACAAAATACTGCCCCGCAGGTATCTTTCATGCAGGATCTTGCCGTATTTGACCTGCCTTGTGTCTTTGATTCCCTGGACGAATGCCGTGATAAGATTGATGATCCGACCTTTTACGGACTGATCAGTGACGTCTATACGGATGGCGGCTACCATCTGCTTGGCATGGCAGATCAAGGTTTCCGCGTCATGTCCACCAACAAAAAAGTAAGTGACTTTTCCGATTTCAAAGGGCAAAAGATCCGTACCATGGAAAACTCTTACCATCTGGCTTTCTGGAAATCCATCGGCGCCAGCCCGACACCGATGAGTTTTAGCGAGGTCTATATCGGTCTGCAACAGCACACAATCGACGCGCAGGAAAATCCTTACGAAGTGATCGTTTCCAACAATCTCTACGAGCAACAGGATTATATTGTGGAGACCAACCACCTGCCGCATCTGATCTCCCTGATCGTCAATGATGAATTTTATCAGAACCTGACACCGGATCAGCAAAAGATCATGACCCAGGCTGCCCAAACGGCGACCGCCTATGCCAGAGCGCAATCCGACGAGCGTATCGCTGATAAGATTGCTGTGATCGAAGAGAGCGGTACCGAGATCATCACCCTTTCCGATGAGACCAGAGCGCAGATTCGTCAAGCATCCCAAAGTGTTTATGACAGCATCGAGGCCTCCATAGATCAAGAAATTTACAATGCTTATATGAGCAAATAAGGACTCAAAAACAGGGCAGTTCCCAGACACTTAGGAACTGCCCTGTTCTTACGCTTTACACTTGATCATGGCAAGAGCAAAAAGAATCGATATTCCACTTATGGCAATACTGATATACATGAGGCCGTAGAGCCCCAAGTTCTCCAGAAGAATACCGCTAAAGAAGGCTGCCACGGACTGACCGATTCCCATCATAGCTGTATTGATAAAGGAAACACCCTTGACCACATCCCCCACTGGCAGGAATTTTTTCACAATATAGACTGATGCAACATAATAGATAGCAAGTCCGCCGATCTCTAAGGACTGCCCAAGTATCATCGTGACAACACTAGGCGCAAAAGTCACAACAGCGGCACGCAAAGTACAAAAGATGCCGCTAAAAAGTGCCAGTTGCTCCAGTGAAAACCTCTGCATCAATTTCCCAATAAAAAGAGCAGCCGGGATCTCCGAAAGTGCCAGTACAAATTCTCCCATACCATAGGCTCCGGTTCCGCCACCCAGTTCAGCAAAGCGGTTCACCAAAAAAGTCGTATTTAAGGTATATCCCATAGACAGAAAAACACAGACAAACAAATAAAGGGTATATTTTGGATAATGGGTCAGCAAGAAGATGGCACTATGGGTTTTTCCCTCTTTCTCCTTATGCCCCCCATTTCCCGATTCTTCTTTGGTATATTCTACCGGATCCATCAGCAAAACCACGATCATAAACAAAAGTGTCATGAAAATCTGTAAAAGGAGAATATTGCTATTTCCATAAAAATCTGCGAAGACACCAAGGCCCACACAGGCAAATGCCCAGCACAAGGATCCAACCGCCCGAGATGCCCCGTAAAAAAAGTTTCTTCCATGATTCATATACTGCAGGGACAGAGAATCCACAATAGCAGACAGACAGTTTACAGTAGCTCCATATGCTGCAAAGATCAAAACTGCTTTCCAGAATGAATTATCTGTCCGATAGAGGAAATAAGCTGCAAAAACACTCAGTGCAGCCAGAAAAAACATCATGCCTTTTAAGCGATTTCTGCCGGGATGCCTGTCACAATACACAGCAAAACAAACCTGAAAGATAATAACAGACAAAAATTTAACTGCTGAAAGCCAACCGATTTCTATCGATGAAAACCCTTTGTCCTGCAGGATTGGCGTCATAAATGCCATTCCTGCTGCCGCAAGAAGCCAGTAGGCTCCCTGCAGACAAGAATATTTGATTGTCAACCCCTGTTCTGTTTTAGTAGTGATATGGCTCATCCCACAATTCCAATTCTGTGCCTATGCCAAGTTCCAGTGCCTTCTGATAACAGTCATAGCCCCAGCCCACATCCAATATCGGCATACCGCCAAGGCTGACCAAAATGATCTCATCCTCAGATTTTCTCCCCGGCGCAATGCCCCGAACGATATCTCCCAAATGCTGTACATCTTTTCGGTCGATCTTGCCGTCTGTAATCTGATTGACAAAATACATCCCCGGTGTGCCGGAAGATTTTCTCCTTCCATCCGAATAATATTCTTCATAAAGGCCTATATATTCCTCATACATTTTGATGTTATCCACGACCTTCACCATATGATCCACGATAAAATCATGATCCGTAAAATCCATAGTACCAGAGGAGATTATGAGGCATCCCGGTTTGATCCAGTCTACATCTACTACCGGCCACTGTCGGTTCATGACAGAAACCCCCTCACTGATGATATCTGCATCTCTTACCGCAGATTCCAGATCATCGCAAAGTTCGATTTTGTGGATCTGTGGGAACTTTCGCTCTACATACTCCTTGAAATCCAAGGCTGACTTTGATGTTGCAGAAGATCCCTTGATCTTAACAGTGTCAATACTTGGCACCTTGGATAAGATACAAGCAAGCGCCGTCTTATTGATGGCTCCCGGTCCTAAGATAGAGATGACCTTAGCATCCTTTTTTGCCAGATATTTTGCCGTCAGGCCCGGCATGGCTCCCGTACGCATGGAACTAAGAAGGTTTGCCGACATATATGCCAGAGGCTGTCCCGTCTCGATGTCATTTAATGTCACCATCAAAATCGAACGGGGCAGACCCAAGGCAGCATTCCGCCCGTTGGATCCATACCACTTCTGACCGGCCAGATGAAATCTGCCACCCAAATAAGCCGGCATCGCCATGAATCTGCGGTCTCTGGAATCCTCCAGAGGAAATCCCTCTATCGGAGATGTTTTAGGGAAGATCAACTGAATCCCATGGTCATTATGCTCTCTTCCACCCATCAAGCAATCTCCCTGACTGAGAAGACTCATAACATCCTCCATGGTATCTACACATCGTCCGGCATCCAACACGCCGGCTTTTATCATATCTTTTTCATTTAGGTATAAAAATTTAATCTCTGTATCCTTCATTCGTAACACGCTCCCTTTTTCGTATTATAAATCCTTTTATAAATCTTTGATCTTGCGGTTATTTTTGGCTTCTTTGTAAGAACGGACACCATCCACGAGCAAATACAAGAGAAGTGCTGTGACACTCACGCCAAAAATAATGCTTGTCAATGCGTTAATCTCCGGTGAAATTCCTTTTTTCATCATAGAATATACCTTCATCGGCAGGGTTGTCGTTCCGGCATCCGCCAGAAATGAGGTGACAATTAACTCATCCAAGGAAAGTGAGAATGCCATAAAGGCTCCTGACATGATACCCGGTATAATCTGTGGTATCGTAATGTGGAAGAGGGTATACATACGGTCTGCACCCAGATCCAAAGATGCCTCCTCAATAGAGGGATCCATACCAACAAGTCTGGACTTTACAGTAATATACACATAGGGCAGACAAATCGTCGTATTACCTATGCAGATTACCGGAATACCCATAGAAATGCCGGTCTGGTTAAAGACCATAAAAAGAGCGACTGCCAATACGATCTCCGGGATAACAATCGGAAAATATACGGAGTTTGTAATCAGCTTCGAAAATTTGCTCTTGGAGTTCTTATATCCGATGGCCCCCATGGTACCGATCAGTGTTGACAAGATTGTCGTGATCAGTGCAACCATGAGTGTCGTTCCAAAAATTGACCATAACTCTGTATCTCCCATAAGTTTTACATACCATTTTGTCGTAAAGCCCTGCCATACCACATTGGCTTTACTGGTATTGAAGGAAAAGACCACCATTACCGCTACCGGTGCATAGAAAAAAACAAACAAAAGCACCGTATAGAGTGTGTGGATTCCGTTTAGTATTTTTTTCTTTTTCATACGCTACGCTCCTAAATCATCCAGATCTCCACCCAGTTTGGTGTAGATACCTACCATCAACAAAATAATCAATGCTAACACCATAGAAAGAGCTGCTCCAAATGGCCAGTTTCTGGAAATGGTAAACTGACGATAGATCAGGTTACCGATCATCATATTGGTACCGCCGCCCAACATATCCGTTACCATGTAATAACCGATACAAGGGATAAATGTCAGGATGACTGCTGCAAAGATCCCCGGAGAAGTCAGGGGCAAAGTCACCTTGAAGAAGGTCTTGACCGGTCCTGCTCCCAGGTCCTTGGATGCCTCGATCAGCCCACTATCCAATTTTTCAATGGAGGAATACATGGGAAGTACTGCAAAGGGCATAAACATATACAACATACCTACGATAATCGCGAAATTATTGTAAAGCATCTGTAAAGGTTGTCCGATGATACCGAGTTGTAAGAGAAAACTATTGATCACACCGGAATTATTCATCAAAATAACAAAACTATACAAAACCACCAGACCGCTGACCCACAATGGTAGCATGAGAAGAATGGTCAATATGGTAGATGTCTTTGCCTTGACCTTTGCAATAAAACTTGCAAGTGGATACCCCAGCAACACCGTCATCAGCGTTGTCCAACCGGCAACGGTGAGAGACTGACGGATCACTGTTCCATAGACCGGATCTGCCATATCCTTGTAGTTATCCAGAGTAAAATGATACTGCACAATACCCAGCGGTCCTTTTGTCATAAAACTCATAAAGGCAAGCAAAAGCATCGGGGCAATGATAAAGAGGATCGCCCAGGCACACATAGGTGCCTTCATAATGACCTTGCTCAAAGTCTCCTTTTTAGACTTTTTATTCTTATGAAACTCCTTTTTTTCACTCGTTTTCGGCATCCGGATCACCTCCTTGGATATCACGTGCAGAATCGGTATCCACCATATTGGTCTCCTTGATAACTACACCTTTTTTCTGCTCCCAATACAGATAAACGACCTCTCCCGGCTCTGCCAGATCAGCAGCATCGAAACGATTGATCTTGATTTCTGTACCATCCTGCAGATTTAAGATCATCTTAATCAGATTTCCCACAAAGATCTGTTCCTTAACAACAGCCTTGATGTGGAAGCCTTCTTGCGGTTCTCTGGAAAAGAGCATATTCTCCGGACGGATAGAGATTGCAACGCTGTCTCCTGTTACAACCCCCTTTTTAGGGTCGATATTTATCAGGGCTTTTCCATTTTCTGTAGCAACCTCTGCCGTATTTCCTTCCATTTTCAAAACAACTGCATCCAAAAGATTCGTCTCACCGATAAAGTTTGCCACAAATTTTGTCTTAGGACGTTCATAGATCTCGACCGGTGTATCCAACTGCTCAATCCGTCCCTGATTGATGATGGCAATACGGTCTGACATGGTCAGGGCTTCTTCCTGATCATGGGTAACATAGACAAACGTTATCCCCAGTTTCTTCTGCAAGCGCTTGAGTTCGATCTGCATCTGTTTTCTGAGTTTCAGATCCAATGCTCCCAAAGGTTCGTCCAAAAGCAAGACCTTTGGTCGGTTGATAATAGCTCTGGCGATGGCGACACGCTGCTTTTGTCCACCGGACATCTGCGTAATACGTCGCTTTTCAAAGCCTTCCAACTGAACCATTTTCAATGCCTCCATGACTCTGGTATGGATCTCATCCTTAGGCACTTTCTTCACCTTTAACCCGTATGCAACATTGTCATAGACGTTCATATTTGGGAAAAGCGCATAATTCTGAAATACGGTATTGACATCCCTCTGATATGGCTCTTTCTTTTCCACTGACTCTCCCTGCACCTTAATAGCGCCGCTGGTAGGCATTTCAAATCCGGAAATCATACGGAGGGTAGTTGTCTTTCCACACCCGGATGGGCCTAGGAGGGTTAGGAACTCACCCTCCGCAATGTTCATATTCATATTCTTTACAACATGGTTCTCTCCGTACCATTTTTCTACATTCATGATTGAAACAATTGGTTTACTCATAGCGATCTCTTCCTTTCGTCTTATTCAATGGCATCGGAGCCACGCTCATTGGTACGGATTCGAACAGCTTCGATCACATCCGTAACGAAAATCTTTCCATCGCCCTGCTTGCCGGTTCCAACTGCAGATGCCACATCTGCAAGGATATCCTCCACCATATCATCCTCTACTACCACAAATGCCATAATCTTTGGCAATAGATTGATATCATCTCCCGTGAAATTCATTTCCGGCAAATAACCCTTTTGCACACCACATCCCATAACGGAATATACCGTCATGCCCTGACAGTGATGTGCTGCCAACACTTCCTTTAATCCGACTAATTTTTCCGGTCTGGTAACCACTTCTATTTTCTTCATCTTTGTTCTCCTTCCCTATATCATTTATTGACCCATCAAAAGGGTGTAGTAGGTATCCATAATGTTGATCTGATCGTCGCTAACCGCCACCATCCAGCTCTTGTCTGCCAACTCCTCATACTTGGCAATAGACGGATTGTCATAGTATCCATCCGGAAGAAGATCCTTAATATACTCTTCCTTGACCATCGGAACACCGCCCCACTCTTCAATGTGCATAGCAACTGCTTCCGGACTGATCATGTAGTTTATAAACTTGGTCGCCAGTTCTGCTTTATCGCTGGTAGATGTGATGCCCCAGTACTGCAGGAATTTCTCGTAGTTAGAATCAATATCCGCTACTGCGAACTTGTCCCAGTTCTCCTCGCTATCTGCACACAGAGTTGCATAATCCCAGCAAAGTGCCACAGAACACTCTCCATTTTCCAGAGAAGATACCGCACTCTCACCAACGAAGGCCTTGACATTGCCCTTGATCTCCGTCAAAAGTTCATTGGCTTCCTTGATTTCATCTTCATTGGTAGAATCTGCGCTATAGCCCAATGCCTCTAGAGCCGCTCCATAAAGGGAGATGGTGGAATTCACCATAGCGATCTGTCCCTTTAAGGCCGGATTGGTCAGATCTTTAAAGGATGTGATCTCAATCGGACAGGTTTCCTTGTTATAGATAATAACCGTATATCCCTGAGCCATATCCGGTGTGGTGTACTTTAGATCCTCATCCCCGATCGGACCGTTGTTTATCAGATTGTCCAAAAGGTATTCCTCATTTGTAATTGCAGAATGATCCATCTCCTGTAAAAGATCATTGTCCACAAATGTCTTTACATATGCCGCCTCAATATCCACCAGATCATATTCTCCACTGCCTTCTACCAGTTTTGAGATCATGGTATCTGTATTATCGATATAGGTGACATTTACCGTACAGTCATTATCCTCCTCGAACTGTGTAATGGCATCTTCTGAAAAGGATCCATCCCATATACAGATGTTCAGTTCATTACTTACGGAAGAACTCTTCCCGCTGCTTCCACATCCTGCCAGACTCCCCGTCGCCAGTACAAGGGTCATAAGCATTGCCATCATCTTTCTCATTTTCATATCTGATTCCTCCTTTTCTTAAACAAAATGCGGTCAAAAGAAACCCTAGTCTCCTTTGACCGCATTCTTCATTTCAGAAAGTCAATAAAACAAGAAAAAGCCAATGACGACAATTTCCGTCGCCATTGACTTCCTTACTATAGAGAGTATATTAACACTCTCCGCCGCGTCCGTCAATATGTACATAAATATTTTTTTAATTTGTGTACTTTTACTTAAAAGCAGGAACGATAGATGGCCTCAACATCTGCTACAGACAGTGCCAGATTGCCCTCGTCCAGTCCGAATTCCTCCACCGCATTTTTTGCCATCTCAGGAATATCGTTCTCATCCTTTGCTCCAATAGAACGCAGAGTCAGACTCAAGCCCATCTTTTCGTATACTTCACTGGTCTTCTCAATGGCCATCCGTGCGATGGTGGTGTTTGGAAGACCTTCATCAATACCAAAGACATTGACCCCGTAGCGGACAAAAAGCGGCAGTGTGCTCTCGTTACAACGGTGACGCATCCATGCATTCTCAATGATTGCCATTCCATGTCCATGGGTCAGACCATAACGGGTCGTTAGCTGATATTCCATGGCATGTGCCGGCCAGGAACTTTCGTTTCCGCAGGCAATAAATCCATTGATGGCCCAGGATGCTGCCCACATCAGGTTGGCTCTTGCCCGCTCATTATTCGGCTCTTCCACTGCGACCGGACCATATTTGATACAGGTTCTAAGAACCGCCTCCATCATACCGGTTTCAATATCCAGGACATCTTCTCCGGTGAAATAATACTCAAATACATGAGACATAATATCGCTAACGCCTGCGGCCGTATGATATGCAGGAACACTGAACGTATAGCTCGGATCCAGAATAGACGCCCTCGGATAGAGGATATCGTCGTTGATCTCAGCCTTATCTTTTTCTTCTGCATTCGAGATAACAGACGAAGAATCCATCTCCGATCCGGTCGCAGCAACCGTCAGTACTGTTACAATCGGCAAGGCGTCCGTGATCAGGGAATTGTCCTTTACAATATCCCATACATCCCCATCGTAAAATGCACCTACAGCGATTGCCTTAGCTGCATCTATGGTGCTTCCTCCTCCGATCGGGACAAGCACATCTATATGGTTGTCCTTACAGATCTCTACACCTTTTCGCACAGTTGCGATCTGCGGATTCGGCTCTACACCGGAAAGTTCGAAGAAGGAGATCCCGTGCTCCGCAAAAAGAGATAGCACCTTATCATAAATGCCTATCTTCTTGATACTGCCGCCGCCATATACCAAAAGTACACTGCTGCCGTATTCTTTGACATATTCCGGAAGTTTTTCAATCTGATTTCTACCAAAAGCCACCTTGGTCGGAATGTTATATTCAAAATTATTCATATTTGCCTCCTTTTTCTTTCTCTGGTATAATACAAGAGTTTATAGTGTTACAAAAATACGAGTGAGGTGTCAACTATGGGAAGTAAAAAAAATCTAGATAATCCACCAATGACTTTTAAAATCGGAGAGTTGTCCAAACTTTATCACATTGGCGTAGATTCCATCCGCTACTATGAAAAGGTAGGTATTCTGAATCCCATCCGGAATGAAGAAAACAATTACCGCCTCTATACCACGGATGATCTGCGTAAACTGACCATGATCCGAGAACTTCTTGGATTAAACTTTTCCACAGAACAGATAAAAAACTTCAACGATAACCGAACCGTTGCCAATACGGAAGCTATGTTGGAAGAAGAACTGCGTATGTTAAATGAGCATATACGACAACTGAAGGAAAAGCAGAAAAAAATCAAATCCCGTCTCAACTCTCTGGAAAGATC
>CAVGHS010000037.1:0-7674 GCA_963629085.1 bacterium | reverse complement strand
GGAAAGATCCGGCAAGGATGCCGGGGACGAAGTGATTCGCCTGCAACATTTACCGGAACGCAAAATTTTTATGCTGAGTCCTGATCGCATTCCCGATTCCTATATCGACTATTATCTGATCAAATACATGTATGATTCCGGAAAAAAGGTAGATACCATCGGTGCTTGTGACTGCTATATTCTCGACCCAAAAAACTCCCGTCCCGAGTCAGACTATCTTTGGACGAAGTCTGTCTTTTTTCACTCAGACTTTCTCAACCTGCCAAACAATGATATCCTGCCGGAAGGTGACTATCTGTGCGTATCATATCATGGTAGCAGCATAAAGACTAAACCACTGGTTGAAAAACTCTTCCAATATGCAAAAAAGCACAAGTACCGGGTGCTTGGCAACCCCATCGAGATGTGTATCATTGACGACTATGAAACTGCTGACGAGGCAGAATATCTGACAACTCTCCAGCTACAGATTTCTGCCTCTCAACCATAATTTTATTTGTTTGATGTAAAACGCTCATAACGCAGTGGTGTAATGTCAACCGCCGTATCCTCACCGGCTACGATCTGACTCATCATATAGCCGACTGCCGGACCGGTACCAAATCCGTGTCCGTTAAAAGCAGTAGCAAGGATCAGACCCGGTGTCTCTTCCGGTCTTCCAAGAACACAGACTCCATCCGGAGTGAATTCCATCCATCCTGTCCAGCTTCTTACGATCTTTGCCTTAGCAAGCAGTGGGATATAGCCGGAAATAGCTCTGCAGCTTGCGGACAAGGTCATCGGATGAGACTCTGTTCTAGTCAACGGCATATCCATATATCCTTCCAAACCGCAATCTGCACCAAAGACAAAGGAGCCGTGTCTGGTCTGGTGTCCGTAAAAATCAGCATCTGCAGTTCCAAGCATCTGCTCAAACATCTTTGGCTGTGCCTCTGTAACAAGTGCTGAATCCAGATATTTTTCCATAGGAATATCCAGACCTACCGTATTCATGATATAGCGGCTTTCATAACCGGCTGCTAGGATAACATCTTCGGTCTCAAAGATATTGCCGTCCTTGGTAATGACCTGACGTACCTTTCCCTTGATCTTTTTTAATTCTGTCACTTCCGCAGATGTGAAAAATTTAACCCCCATCTCCAAGGCTCTCTTATAATAGCCCAGGGTAGTTGTAAGAGGATTTGCATGTCCATCTGTCGGGCACCAGCTGGCGCCTATGATCTCCTCAGAAAGATATGGATTGATTTCTCTGACTTCCTTGCCGTCGATCATATTGACATCCAAGCCCACAGATTTTGCATTATTTGCAAGACGTGTCAATTTTTCCAGGTGGGCTTCTGTCTTTCCCAGACGCAGGTTTCCCTTCTGCGTATACTCCGTATCCACGCCCAATTCCTCAGAAAGTGTAGGCCAGAAATTTTTGATACCATACATGGCGATCGGAAGTTCTCTCACATCACGTCCGGACTGACGCACACCACCACCATTTCGACTGGAGCCACCATGCCCGATGCTGTCAGAACCTTCCAATACGATCACATTGGTAATACCGCGTTTTGCCAGATAATATGCGGATGCACATCCGACAATTCCGCCACCGATTATTACTACATCACTTGTATATGTCATGATTCTAACCCTCCATCCACTGCTGCAATTTCCATTTCAATCGGTCGCATCGGCACTCTTGAAGTTGCCGGAACGATCTCTGTTGGAGCTACTTTTAATTCCTGTGCCATGATTCTTTTTACCATAGTCCCACAGGTTTGTCCCTGGCACAATCCCATGCCGGAACGCAGGTAACGACGCATTTCCTCAATGGTCGTAATTCCCTGATGCACAGCCTGTCTGATTTCTCCCTTGGTCACTTCCTCACAGCGGCAAACGAGAAGGTCATCATCCGGTGCAGGAACATATGGTCCAATTTCTTCCAGTTTTGCTTGTATATCTAACATTCTCATTTCCTCCTTTATGCAATCGGTCTGTAAAATCTAACAGTATTCAAATGCTCCATCGGCACCTTGACCGTGAGCAAATTGGTGTGATCATAAGCCTTAGAAGAACGTACTCGGCTGACCGTCACCTCAACAATCTCTCTGCCGTCACGTCCTAAGCCCATTCCCTTATCACCTTCCTGCGGAAGTGGTAAAAATTCATATGGCATAGTTACCTCACCCATACCTGGTTCCACTTCTTCCTCCACCAAAAAGATTGCCTGTCCGGAGCAGGATGCTACACACATACCACAGTTGATACAATCTACGCTCGGGTCAACGATCGGAAGTGAAGTGATATTATCACCAATGGTGATACAGCCCTTCTTGCAAGCATCCTGACATGGATTACATGGGATATTCTGGGTACATTCCATAACCGGATGTACCATTCTTCTCTTTGTCACGCCCGGAAAACGCTCGATTTCTGCATCTGCGACAAATCCATTAGTTAAAAGGTTCATGGAAACGTCAATACCTTCATCCGTTTTCTCAACCAGTTTGCCTCTGTTTTCCGGAGCAAACATACCCTTACGAAGAGAACCAAGAGCTTTCTCCAATTCAGCAACTTTTTGCATCTTTTCTTCTTCCGTCATGTATCCAAGATAGGTTGCAATAGCTGCACCGCTCATACGTCCCTCAATCATGGCAGAGGATGCTTCCTCAATGCCTGCCACATCACCGGCAGCATAGACACCCGGAATGCTTGTTGCACCGGTCTCATCGCATTTCGGAATAAATCCACCTCTGGTATCCACCATCTCCACTCCACACATCTTTAAGAGTTGTGCCATAGGAGAAAGACCGACAGCTACACAGACTGTATCTACATCAAAATGCTTCTCTGTACCCGGAATAAACTGGAAGTGATTATCCACCTGCGCGATGGTCACACCGGTCACACGGTCTGTACCTTCCACTTCTTTGATCGTATGGGACAGGTAAAACGGAACGCCGGTACGTGCAACCTTAGCCGCATGCACACCGTAACCACCGATACGAGGTGCAGCATCTGCCAAGGCAACAACCTGACATCCGGACTGAATCAACTGAAAAGAAACAACCAGTCCTACATTTCCCGTACCAAGCATCAGAACCTTTTCGCCCGGTTTGATGTGATGCAGGTTCATCATAGTCTGGGCTGCACCGGCACCGATAACACCGGGAAGCGTCCACCCCGGAAAATTCACCATATTCTCCGCAGCACCTGTGGCTACTAAAACAGCATCTCCCTTATAATGCTTTACCTCTTCACCGATCTTTACCACTACTTCTTTTCCGGTATATAGGCCGACAACCGTTGCATTTAATACGACCTCCACGCCGTATTCCTCTGCTTCCTTGAGCAGATCCTCGCCAATCTTAAATCCACGAATCTTTGCCTTGTGTTCCTTAGAACCGAAAAATTTATGGATCTGTTTAAAAAGCTGTCCGCCCGGCTTTGCATTCTCGTCAAACACAATCGGCTTCACGCCGCATTTTGCTGCTTCAATGGCTGCTGAAAGTCCGGCAGGACCGGCGCCAATAACAATTAAGTCGAATCTTTCTACTTTCATGATAAACTCCTTCCACCTTTACTTTTCTTCTGCTGATGCTCCATACTGCGTCTGTACAACCATGCCCTCGACCAATGGCGTAATGCATGTTCTCACATTTGGCTGTCCATCCACTACCATGACACAATCCGTACATCTTCCGATGGCACAGAAGACACCTCTTGGCTCATGCTTTTTTGCTGTATAACGATGGGTCATGACCCCTGCCACACGAAGGGCAGTAGCGATCGGTTCTCCCTCGACACCTGTCAATTCTTTTCCATCATATGTGAAAGTGACCGTTTTACCCTCAGGGGATTCTCCCAGTATTGGGTGTTCCTTGATTCGTTCCATTGTGATTTCCTCCTTTTTCTCTTTACTTTGTGTCATAAGATTCATTCTCTTAGAATTTTCTTTTTATACAAAAAGAGGCACTTGGGTTCTTCCCAGGCACCTCTTTGTGACTTCTCATTCATTGTAAACTCTAGTACGATACCAGTGTCAACAACTTTTTTAGCAGGAATATGGTTTGTCCCATACCTTTAATTTTGTACCAATACCTTCTTTTAATGCCTTCTGATAACACTCATAGCCCCAGCTGACATCTTCAATCGGCATTCCCTCAATGGATACGAGTATAATCTCATCATGAGATTCTCTTCCCGGCTTCTTTCCACGGATGATCTCGCCTAACTGAATGATGGAATCCCTTTCGATGATGCCGTCTTCTGCCATCAGGACAAAATCTTCACCCATAACGCCTGTATGCTCACGGCTTCCGTCTTCCTCATACCCCATATGGTCTTCTGCTGCGTAATTATCATACATACCGATATTATCTACAACCTTTTTAAAATCCTTGATGGACTGATATTCCATGTTGAAGGTAGATGTAACAATATAGGTACATCCCGGTTTAAGCCACTCTGCCTTGACTTCCGGCCATTCTCCCTCACCACAGGATACCGCTTCCGAAATAATATCTGCTCCACGAATAGCCTCTTCCAGGATGTCACAGCAGATGATTTCCTTAATCTGCGGACAGTGCTCTTTGACATATTCCTTCATTGCCAGCGTAGACTTACTCGTAGCAGAAGAGCCCTTGATACGGATGGTATCCACCTCTTTCATTTTGGATAGAATAGCCAATACCGAACATCTCTGGATATTTCCCGGTCCTAAAAGGGTAAGTACCTTTGCATCTGTATTTGCCAGAAGCTTTGCGGCAAGTCCCGGCATTGCTCCGGTTCTCATGGCGGAGAGGAGATTTGCCGACATGTAGCAAAGTGGTGCTCCGGTTTCTACATCATTTAGGCATGCCATTAAGATAGATCGGGGCAATCCCTTTTCCCTATTTCTGCCATTAGAACCATACCACTTCATACCAGCCAAATGGAATCTGCCACCCACATAAGCCGGCATAGCAATAAAACGACGATCTCTGGAATCATTTAGCGGGAATTTCGGTATATCGGACTTCTTTGGAAACCAGAGCATACATCCATGTTCATCATGTTTTGGTCCGCCCATCAAAACATCTCCGTCTTCCAAAAGTCCTATGGTCTCCTCCATAACATCAACACAACGTCCGGCATCCAATACTCCGGCATCGATCATGTCTTCCTCGCTCAAATAGAGCAGTTCGATCTTCTGTTCTTCATCCTTTAGAAATTCTTTCTTTAAATCACTCATTTCTTATTCCTTCTTTCTTTTTGGTCTGCGTTTTCGCATTCCTTTTATGATTTCATAATTTTTATAAGATAAATCCAGCCACCAGATACATTACCGCGCATATCCCTGCGCTGATGATAAAGTATGGTAGGGATGTTTTATACTGTTCCACAATTCCCACACGACAAGACCTTGCAGATATGATTCCTAAATCCGATACCATGCAGGCATTTGCCCCAAAGAGGGATGCGGAAATCAATGCTCCCAGACAAAGAGGAATGTTGGCTCCTACTTTTGGAAGAACCACCAACAGTACCGGTACCGCTATCTGAAAGAGCGTATAATTCAGACTGTATAAGTATTCCTCCACTGCAAAGAAAAGGAAAATCAGCACCGGCAAAAGGCTTGCCATCGGGATCATGCTGCATACACTTTCCACAAAAGACTCCATTCCCATGGCATAGAGCACATTCTGCATGATATAACCGATCATCAAAATGATGACCATATCCATCATGTCGATAAAGCCATCGACTATACATTCCACGTATTCTTTTACTGTGCACAGTCCTTGCACAACATAGAGTATGCCGGTAACAAACATGGCAATACCAAAAGCCAAAAAGCAATTCAGATCCGTTGCAAGCAGCGCTATGATGATCGTGATGATAGGAATCAGAAGATTCCATACAGACACATGTTTTCTTCTCGGATCATCAGCACCATCTTCCTCTTCTTCCAACAAGGCGTCCTCATCCGCACCGTACTGGATGCCATCCTCTTCCATCATACGATAGGCTTCCTTCATCTTTCCTATCTTCGGCACAATACCAAGAGCAAAGAGAAGTGCCACCACGCAAGCTACGATACAATAGAACATAAACGGTATCGTCTGCAGGAAAATGCCTTTTGCCTCCGCCCTGGATGCTACATTATCTGCATCGGCAATCTGATAAATCATGAAGTAACCCCATGCGCCAAACGGGAGCATCATAGATACATTGATACTCAGGGTACGGATCACATAGGCCATAGCCACACGAGGTTTTTTTATGGCATCACACAGCGGAGAAAAGGCAGCACCGGCCGTCAGTGCTGACACATAATCGTCTACAGACGTCGCTCCTGCATAAAGACCTGCAGAAGTCATGATCAATTTTTCATTTCTGCCAAACTTCTTTGTAATCAGGTTGGTAAAAGCATCTGTGGCTCCCACCCGCTTCATGGCAATGATAATGCCACCACACAGAAAGAAACTCATATACATTTCCACATTTTCCTCATCGCAGAGACTCGACTGCATGTCGGTAAAAAATGCTCCAACAGCACCAAACTTATACCACTGTATATACATGGCAAGGGTTCCTAGGATAAGTGCCGACATGACGTCCTGTGTAGACAGGGCATAGATAAAAAGTCCCCCCAAAGGAAGCAGGATCAAAACACTCCCCTCCGTAAGGCTTTTCGGCAGCAATAAGAGTCCAAGGCAAAAAATAATCCAGAAGATCCAGAGTTTTACCATTTTCGGATTATTGTTTTTTGGCTGCATTGCATAGCCGATTCGTTTAAAGATGTTTGATGTTTCCATTCGCATCCTCCCTTGTTTCTTATGAAATAGAATGTAGTTTCATACATTCTCATGTAAAAGCATAAAAAAAGAGG
Source organism: bacterium (assembly GCA_963629085.1). GTDB lineage: Bacteria > Bacillota > Clostridia > Lachnospirales > Lachnospiraceae > Pararoseburia. Next base: position 812 of record CAVGHS010000037.1, on the reverse strand, counting down.
CACACAGATCCCTCTGCGTACCTCTTTGTACCTCTTTATAAGACATCATAAACCCTAGTATAATACCAGTGTCAACGATATATTGCTTCTATTCTCCCGGATGGCTTGAGATCACCTTACCGATATTCCACAGATCTGCCGCCCGTTGCGCTGCCTCCTCCCGCTTAGAGGCCTCCTTATAGTCAATATTTACAGAACGGCTGCCACAATCCAGACACGCTGCATAGAAACTATTGCCGTTCTCCTCTTCCAAAAGACCTGCGCCTCCGCAGATCGGGCAATCCTGTAACTCAATTTTTTCAAAAATATCCATTCGTCTGCTCTCCTTCTATCGTTCCTGGAAAAATTCAATCTCTTCACCCAGCGGTCCTTTGCAAAATGCCACACGGATGAGAAATGGCGGCTCGGATGACATGACAACATCTTTGGGCTCGACCGTCACTTCATAGCATGCCTTTCTTACCGTATCGATACAGCCGTCTACATCGTCCGTAGCAAAGGCAAAGTGGCGGATAACGCCCTGCCCCGGTGCATCGCTGCCATTATTAAAGATCTCGATAATACCGCCTCCGGTCTCTACCATCGTACCCTCTTTCCATGTGCGAAGTACCGGCAGTCTCAGTACATCCCGATAGAAAGAAACGGTATGTTCATATTCCTCAGCATCACGACATTTCAAAGAAACGTGATGGATTCCTTTTATCATGCTCATAGTTTGTCCTCCATTGGTTATAAGTATAACACAAAAACTGCCTTTCCCATATGGATAAGGCAGTTTTTATATTATTTCCTACAAGTATTTTAATTTTCAG